>CAYMKE010000040.1:0-17164 GCA_964390955.1 uncultured Bacteroidales bacterium
GGAACACCGCCATCCTGGCGGTGATAAGTGCAGAATAAATAGAGCTTGGTAGGGTCGGTGGAAGCAGTAGCTTGCACCGGAACGAAGCAATCTTTCTGATTTAGCACGGGCGTATATCATCACGCGCTATTAAGCGCAGGAGTATTTTTAAAAAGATTGCTTCATTTTACCCCATGCTTTGCCCCAATAAAATTACCAATGACGTTTTTGTGGGTTTAGTAGGTACACTTTTAGCATCCCCCCAATTGTCCATAGCGTCCCATGCTATGGGCCTTCATTCCGCCTTCCGTGCCCTTATGATTTCTCTTTTGCCAGGTGGCCCGGGCAGTTTTTCTACATGAAACCCGGCGGATTGCAATCTTCGTTTAACAATACCTTTAGCGCTGTATGTTACCAGGATTCCTCCTGCATTGAGGTGTTTATATAAACGGTCAAAAATGGGTTGTTCCCATAGGTCCGGTTGAACATCCGGGGCAAATACATCAAAATAAATGATATCAATCCCCGTGTCAATAGTGAAATTTTTTATATCACCCTGTATTTTTTTGAATACAAAATGCCTGTCCAAAGATATCTGTTTATTCCACCCGGCCCGATGCATGTGTTCAAACGTTTCTTGTCCTGAATTTAACATAGCGGGATAATTCAGTTGTTGAATAATATGAAATGGCACAGGATATTTTTCAATGGTTTCATAATAAATAGATTGTCTTGTCTTTTGAGATTCAAGAAAGGTTAACAACATATTCAGACCGGTGCCAAATCCGGTTTCCAGTATTTTTATCACAGGTTTTGTAAATGCTTGTAATCCATTCCGGATAAAAATGTGCCTGGATTCTGCAATGGCCCCGTGAACAGAATGATAATGTTCATTGAGCCCGGGGACATACAGGCTGTGCGAACCATCACGGGTTACAATGATTTTATTTCTCTCTTGTTTTTTACTGTTCATAAAAATGATTATATTTATGCATCAAATATATTATATTCAATTTCATAATGAACAACAACCTTAATAATTTGAAGAAAAAAATATTTACATTATGTCATATTCATGCATGTTTACCTGTAATTTGTTTTTTCTTTTTTTTTCAGATTGCACTATGCCCGGTGACTGCACAGGGATCAGCCAATAATAAAACACCCGGGGATAGTGTACAACTTTCCAGGCTTGAACAAATTCAGATATACCTTGATTCTGCAAAATATTATGATGCAAGGCTGTCGGACAAAGCCATTGAATATGCTGAAAAGGCACTACATTTAAGCCAGATTGCAGGAATTCCCGGATACCAGGCAGATGCTTATTTTTACAAAGGATTTGCTTATTATCAAAAAAACGATTACAATGCTGCACTTGCTTTTTTTAATAAAGCATTGCAATTAAGAAAACAATTGAATGACACGGTGGGTGTAGCTTCTGCATTAAACAGGATAGGTAATGCATATCAATTGGATGGAAATTATAAACAGGCGTTTCAGTTATATCAAAATGCATTGTATTTTATTAAAGAAACCCTGCATCATCGAGAGATAGCACGCACGTACACAAATCTCGGAAGCGTGTATCAGCTTTTTGGAGATTATAAAAAGGCCATTCATTATCATTTGAAATCTCTTAATATTTATGACAAAAAAGCCGATGAAGAAGGGAAAGCCTGGTCGTATCTGAATATAGGGAGGCTATTTAAAAAAATGGGTGAATATGAGAAAGCACTGAAATATATTAACCGGTCCCTTAGTATATATGAAACCATTGCCAGGGAAAAAGGGATCAAGACAGGTATTACATTATGTTTGAAAGAAAAAGGGAGCATTTTTCATAATCTTGGTGATTTTGATAAAGCATTGAATTATAGCTTTCAAACATTGGAGATAAATAAAAATACCGGCAATTTGTATGGAGTTGCGAATGCTTATGCCAACATAGGAACGATTTATTACCGGATGAAAAAATACGACCGCTCCCTCGAATATTTTGAAAATGCTTTGAAGATTAAAAAAGGCCTGGATGATAAAACCGGAATGCCTACTGTTTTAAGGTATATAGGGAAATTGTATCAACAAAAAAATCAATTGCAGGCGGCCCTGGCGTATTTGAAAAAAAGCCTGCAACTGGCCAGGGAGCAAAACCTGCAGGATGAAATACGGAATAATTATAAAGTGCTGTCTGAGATTACGGAGTCATTGGGGCATTACCACACCTCTCTTGATTATTTTAAGCAATACTCTGAACTGAAGGACAGCCTGAATATCAAAGAGATTACCCAGCTCGAAATGCAATATGAGTTTGACAAAGCACAACGCCAGTTAGCGTTTGAGAAAGAGCAGGAAGAAGCCAAACTGGCCAGGCAAAAGATTATTTCCAACGCGTTCGTGGCCGGGTTTATATTAATGCTTTTGTTGGCATACCTGATATACAGGAACTATAAAAGAAAACAGGAGACCAACCGGCAGCTTGCAGAACAAAATGAAAAGATAAAACAGAAGAATAAAGAGATACAGGAACAACGGAACCTGGCAACAGAGCAGCGGGACCAGATCAGCAAACAAAAAGAATTTATCACAGAAAGCATTCATTATGCAAGTAAAATCCAGAATGCGGTGTTGCCCCAGGAAAAATACATTCAGGATGTATTGCCCGGCCATTTCATCTTATTTAAACCCCGTGATATCGTGAGTGGTGATTTTTACTGGATATCTAAAAACGATGCCAAAGTGGTTTTTGCAGTGGCTGATTGTACAGGACATGGTGTGCCCGGTGCATTTATGAGTATGCTGGGAGTTTCATTATTAAACGAGATTGTAAATAAAAATAACATTGATAAAGCCAATGAAATACTTTCACTCCTCCGCAAAAATATTGTTGAGGCTTTGCACATGGACGAACATGATACCAGGCCTAAAGACGGGATGGATATAGGATTGTGCATTCTTGATACCACCACCAGGCAACTGCAATTCAGCGGGGCCCACACCCCCCTTTATATCGTAAGAAATGGCGAGCTTATTGAAACAAAAGGAGACAGGATGCCTATTGGTATACATCTGAAGATCAATAACAGGCCTTTTATCAATCATTCTTTAACAGTAAAACCGGGAGACCGGTTGTATTTGTGTACAGACGGCTTTACAGACCAAAAAGGAGGAGAGGGAAATGAAAAATATAAAAAAAGCAGACTGAAACAAAAATTGATTGAAATTCAACATTTGTCTATAACCGCGCAACACACGGAACTACTGAATGAATTTGAAACATGGAAAGGGGAACGGCGTCAAATTGATGATATGCTGATGATGGGAATTGAAATTAATATTTGATATAATAGGTTGGATTTTAATTATTTGCAACATTTTATCATATAGGGCAACAAATTAATAAAATGTGCAACGAAAAATTAAGTCTGTTTTAAAAAAAATATATATCTTTGTATTATTAAAAAGGATTTCAATATAATAGATCAATTGGAATTCTTTTTTTTTTGTCTAAATTCAAAATTGTTTAATATGGGTTATATTACAAAAGAAGGCCTTTCTAAATTGAAAAAAGAGCTTGATCATTTAATGAAAATAGAACGGCCCTCTATTTCTAAACAAATTGCTGAGGCAAGGGATAAGGGCGATTTATCAGAAAATGCCGAATATGATTCTGCTAAAGAGGCCCAGGGAATGCTTGAAATGAGAATATCCAAGCTACAAGATGCCATTGCCAACAGTAAAATCATTGACGAGTCAAAAATAGACACGTCAAAAGTGCAGATATTGACAAAGGTAAAGATTAAGAATACCAAGACCAATAAAGTATTTAATTATACCATTGTCCCTGAAAAAGAATCGAACCTGAAAGAAGGGAAGATAGCTATTGACACGCCCATTGCAAAAGCAATATTAGGCAAAAAGCCAGGCGAGAATGTCGAAGCAAATGTACCGTCGGGTAAGATTTCATTTGAGATTTTAGAAATATCAATTTAAAAACAAATTTATGGCATCTATATTTACAAAAATAATCAACGGTGAGATACCATCCTATAAAGTTGCAGAAGATGATAACTATTTTGCTTTTTTGGATATCAATCCGTTGGAAAGAGGTCATACACTTGTTATTCCCAAAAAAGAAATAGATTATATTTTTGATTTGGACGATGATCTGTTAGCAGGCATGCACGTTTTTGCCAAAAAAGTGGCACGGGCTATGGACAAAGTGATTGATTGCAAGCGTGTGGGGGTGGTCGTATTAGGACTTGAAGTGCCCCATGCACATATTCATCTTATCCCGATCAATAATATCGGAGATATCAATTTTGATAATCCCAGGGTTCAACTCACTGATGATGAATTTAAAGACATCGCGGAAAAGATTCATGATAACGTTGAGCTATAGGGGGGTAATGTGTTTTAAGTTACTAAGTTACTAAGTTACTAAGTTTAGAAGTTTAGAGGTTTAGAAGTTTAGTCTTTATTTAAATTTAGATTGTTATTAGTTAATTGTCAACCGTCAACTGCCAACTTTTGATCCAAATACCGGTTATCTGTCAACCAGTTTCTTTACTTATCCGACTATTCTTCCAGGATTTTTATTAATAAATGCTTTCCAGCCATTATATGAATCGGATGCTTTTCCGGCAGTGCTATTTTTTTGGTAAAAGTGGCATAAGGCTGCTGCAAGGCCATCTGTAGCGTCAAGGTTTGCGGGAAGTTCCTGTAAACCGAGAATGTGTTGAAGCATTTTAGCAACTTGTTCTTTTGAAGCATTTCCCTGTCCGGTAATCGCCATTTTTATTTTTCGTGGAGCATATTCAAAAATAGGGATGGTGCGCGATAGAGCTGCTGAAATAGCAACCCCCTGGGCACGTCCAAGTTTTAACATTGACTGTATATTTTTCCCGTAAAATGGTGCTTCAATGGCCAGTTCATCAGGACAGTACTGGTCTATTAAGTGAATCGTTCGTTCGAAAATACGCTTTAATTTCAGGTATTGGTCTTTGTATTTATACAATGCCAATTCTCCAAGATGAATAATAACAGGTTTGTTTGCATTTATTTTAATGAGGCCATATCCCATGATGGTTGTGCCAGGGTCTATACCCAATATGATACGTTCGTTTTTCAAAAGATATAATTTTATAAATCCGATTGAAGGCCTTTGATTAAGACTTTTTCAATTTCAGGTTTAAGGATTGTATGTTTTTGACTGACATAAGACTTTTTCAATGAGAATGTTTCGTTTCGGATGTAATACAATGCTTCGTTTAAACAACGTTCAGCCGTATCCCCGAGTTGATGTTCGAGGTCATCTGCTACATATGCATCGGCCTGAAGCCCGTCAAAATACCCTCCATAATTATTTGCATTTTGGGTGGAAAAAGTCACAGGAAAAAATGCATAATTCCCATATATGAATCCCTCCATCCCAACAGGTTTGCCATGCGTGTCATCACCAATTAAGATCACATCTGTATAAGGTTTTAAACCATTAATAATTAATTCGCTTGCAGAAGAGGTCGAATTCGTGGTAATGGTGATCAACCGGTCAATTTCTAATGAATAATTAGTGCTTTCAAAGTTTACGATGGTATCCTCATCTGTGTGCTTGTCATTATGAATATATTTTATGAATGTTTGGTTTTCCAGGCTACTGTTCATTGAACTGGCCAGGTAACGTGCGGCAGTAGCCATGCCGCCTGTATTGTAACGCAGGTCCAGTACAAATTCATCAATTCCGCCTGAATCGGAAAAACTCTGAAATGCTTCATTTAATTGTTGTATTGTAGGTTCAACAAATGATAATAATACCATATAGCCTACGTTTTTATTGCCTGATCGAATAACATCTGTGTGAAAAACAGATTTTTCTTCCACGACTTCCGGCTTTGATTGTATTGTTACAATGCTGTCCTGTAGGTTTTTAAAGGTAAATGTGCTGGTCGCGGTACTGCCCAAAAGGGTGTTGTAATTTTCAGGCGTAATGTCCGTGTTATTTACTTTCATCAATATCCATCCTCTTTTTACACCTGCAGATTCCATGGGAGAGTCAGCAAGCACAAGAAGCACGACAAAATTATTATTGGTTGTGAGGGATAGTTGAATCCCATGTATCACCGATTTTGTTTCAATGAAATGTTGTTCGTATTCCCGGGTTGTAATTACAAAACTCCATTTGTCAATAGAGTCATATTTCAGTCCGCTCATGAGTGACTGGGGGGAGGAGTATGAGATTGGATTTACTTCGGGTACATATTGATACCAATAATAACGGCTATGCATATCATTGTATAAAATACTGTTTGCAATGTTTTTATCGTGGCTTTCTATCAGAGGCTTCGGAAACGGTTCATCGTCTCTTTCGCAGTGTAAAAATAATATTCCACTGATAATGCTAAACAGGAAAATCGAAATAAACAAATGATGAGAACAAGATTTAATCATGACCTGCCTTTGGTTTTTTATTCTTTTGAAGTTTATCATTTTTTTAAAAAAATTCTGCCTCCCCCCGGGTCAATAAAATATCTTTGATACATACGGGTGATTTAGATAATATCTTATTCAAAATTATAAAAAATAATGGTATTTAAACTATAAACGTTCTGTTTTTTTGTTTGCCTTTAAGAAATGTTTTTTATGATATGGCAGAAAATCCGGTATATGGCTTTAAGGCCCCGGGTATATTGATTCCGTCTTTGGTTTGGTTATTTTCAAGTAAAGCTGCTACAATTCTTGGAAGTGCCAGGGCGCTTCCGTTTAATGTATGAACAAGTCGGTTGTGTTTTTTCCCCTGTTCTTTAAAGCGTATTTTCAGGCGGTTTGACTGAAATGTTTCAAAATTCGATACTGAGCTCACTTCAAGCCATTTTTGCTGGCCTGCAGCAAATACTTCAAGGTCATATGTAAGTGCTGACGCAAATCCTAAGTCACCGCCACAGAGGCGAAGCACACGGTAAGGCAATTCAAGTTTTTTGACAAGGCTTAATGCATACTGCATCATATTGTTCAATGTATCGTACGACTCATCCGGGTGTTGTATTTGTACTATTTCTACTTTATCAAATTGGTGCAGCCTGTTCAGGCCGCGCACTTCTTTTCCCCATGAGCCGGCTTCTCTTCTAAAACAAGGAGTGTATCCGGTGACTTTGATGGGCAGGTCTTTTTCTTCCAGAACGACATCCCTGTAAATATTTGTCAGGGGCACTTCGGCTGTTGGGAGCAGGTATAGATTATCCTCTGTCACATGATACATTTGTCCTTCTTTGTCAGGCAATTGCCCGGTGCCAAACCCCGAATCTTCATTGACGAGAAGGGGCGGGCATACTTCATTGTATCCTTCTTTTTGTGCTTCATCCAGGAAAAAGCTAATGAGAGCCCGTTGCAACTTAGCGCCTTTCCCTTTATATACAGGAAATCCGGCTCCGGTGATTTTATTTCCGAGTCCGAAATCAATGATGTCATATTTTGCAGCCAGATCCCAGTGCGGCATTTGTGATTCTTTTAATTCTGGCATTTTGCCACCTGTTTCAATTTCTTCATTGTCCTGATCTGTCGTTCCACCTGGTACAGATTTATGAGGAATATTGGGAAGCAATATAAGCTGCTTATTCAACTCATTAGTTACCTCATTGATCTGTTGGTTGAGCGTTTTTATCTTTTCTTTTAATTGCAGGGTGTTCTTTTTTGCTTCTTCGGCCTTTTCTTTTTCTCCTTTACTAAAAAATTGCCCTATTTGCTTTGAAAGTATATTCATCTCTGCCTGTCCCTCGTTTATCGAACTGGTGAGGCTGCGCTTTTGGGCATCCAGTTCAATGATTTTATTGACAGTGTCTGTTGCATTAACATTTCGTTTTTTCAGGCGTTCTATAACCAAATCTTTTTGTTCAGTAATCAATTTTGTGGTTAACATGTTTCAGGCTTTAGATGTTTTTGAAAATAAAAAATCTCTTACCGTTTAATCATAAAATAAAAAGTAAGAGATTGATGTATACGTTTGCTATTGATATAAACGGCATATCCTGTGCCTTTTTATATGCATTTCATTTAAAATGAATAATATTAAATCGTTGATTTTATTATTATTCATTTTAAATGGCTAATTCTGTATTGGCTCTACATTCACGTAGGATTTGTTATTTTTTTTCCTTTGGAATTTTAATTTTCCATCTGTTAAAGCAAACAGGG
Source organism: uncultured Bacteroidales bacterium (assembly GCA_964390955.1). Taxonomy (GTDB): domain Bacteria; phylum Bacteroidota; class Bacteroidia; order Bacteroidales; family JBBRXJ01; genus CAYMKE01. Next base: position 8,167 of record CAYMKE010000040.1, read on the forward strand.
TATGGTCCCTGCCCATTCCAACATTTTCTCCCGCGTGGTGTCTGGTACCTCGTTGGCGAACGATAATGTTTCCGGCTTTTACCTCCTGGCCGCCATAGCGTTTTACGCCCAATCGTTTGCTTTCTGAGTCTCGTCCGTTTCGGCTACTTCCTTGTCCCTTCTTATGTGCCATCGTTTATATTTTTTTAATTGATAAAAAATTATTTTTTATCAGCATCATCTGAAGATTTGTCTGTTGACTTTTCATCAGATGAACTACTGGTTTTATTTTCGGTTTTGTTTGTTGTACTTTTTGGAGCGGTCTTTTTTGGAGCTGCTTGTTTGGATTCTGTTTTCTTGCTGTCAGCCTGGTTTGTTGTGGCTTTTTTTGTGTCGGTTTTTTTAGTTGTCCCGGCAGCACCCGTGTCTTTTGTTTCTGTGGTTTTAGCAGCCGTTTTAGGTTCTTTTTTGGTTGTTGTTTTGGGTGTTTCCGATTTTGCTGTGTCTGTTGTTTTTTCTTGTGTTGTTTGGGGCTTGGCCTGAGCTTTTTCCTGTGGCTTGGATGCTTCAGGTTTTGTTTCTGTTTTTTTGGTTTTGCCGCCACCTGATTCTAAAATGTTCTCAATTTGTAGTTCTGTGAGCATTTGGCGGTGGCCGTTAAACACTTTATATCCTTTTCTTCTTTTGCGTTTGAAGATGTTGACTTTTTTACCTTTTGTATGTTGTAATATTTTAGCTGAAACACTGGCTCCTTTTACAACAGGATCCCCGATTTTTATATTTCCGTTATTTTCAATAAACAATACCTGGTCAATGTCAATTTGTTCACCTTCTTTGCCATCAATATGGTTCACAAGAATTGTTTGATCTTTTTGTACTTTTAATTGTTCGCCGGAAATATCAATTATTGCATACATGACTTTTACTTTTCAGATAATTTGACTTTTAAAAACGGATGCAAAGATAAAAAAAAACTATTTATCATCAAATCTTTGATGTAAGTTATTGAATAAATTATTTATTTTTTTACCTGTATTATGAATAATGCAGATTATAAATTATGTGTTAAAGATCATCAAATTGTTAAACAAGTATTTGTTGAAGATTATGTTTTTGTGAAATTTTTTAATGAATGTTTATTTTGTTTACCTCCATATCATCAAATAATGACCCGGTAAACGGGTGGCAAGTGAAGAGCAGTACCTGGCGTTTTTGTGCAAACCGGTAAAGGACCTCGGCTGTTTTCAATGCTCTCTGGCGGTCAAAATTCACCAGAATTTCATCAAGGGCAAGTGGCAAAGGCTCTGTTTCTTTTTCATATTCTTCAATGAATCCAAGACGCAGGCTGATTAAAAGTTGTTCTTTAGTGCCCCGGCTTAGTTCCCGGATACGCTTTGCAGCGTTTGATGTATCGAATATTGAGACTTCTTTATTTTCAAGGGAAATCAATATCCTGTTGTAATTGCCACCGGTGATCCGGTTGAAATAATTGCCTGAGTTCCGGATGACAGCCGGTTGTTTTTCTTGTTCATACTGTTGTTTTACGTCTTCCAGGATTTGCAATGCTATGCTGCCTGCAATCCAGTTTTTTGCAGCCTGTTTTAGTTTACTGCGCTCTGTTTCATATTCTGTCATGACCCCCGAAAGCTCCGGCTTATTCATCAAACCGTTGCGTTCGGTGTTTAATGCACTGATCTCCTTATTACATTCTACTGATGCTTGTTCCAGTTCACCGGATAGACGTGCTGCTTCTTCACAGGCTTCATCAAGCTCTGGTTTTGTATGTGAAGCAAAATAGGAGAGGGGCTCGTTTTCATTGTCCACCCCCACGATGGTTTGAATGGTCTGGAGCAATTGACTGCGTTCAACGGAAAGATGTTTTACCCGTTCGTTATCCCTGTATTTTTTATAAAAATCATTGATGTCTTTCGCTCCGGTAGATGTTAAGAGCTGCTGAATTTGGTTTTCAATATCATTAAGTGCTTTTTCCAACTGTAATTTGTCTTGTTTTTTTTGAACCAGTGTTTTTTCGTTCTCTTTTAGTTTATGAAATACTTCCGAGGCGTTTTCAAATTCATTGATGATGTTTATAATCAGGCTGTCTTTATCGTTGGTATTGAGATTACCGGGAAGGGTTTCTGATATTATATTCAATTGGTCCTCGAATTTGCTGATGAACTGATCGCGTTGTTTTATTTTGTTTTGAAGACGGTCCCGCTCATTGATCTGCTGTAATACCCGGTCAATCTCACGGAACGTTTCCAAAACAGCATCTGGTGATAAATGGGCATCCAGGTTCAATTGATTTTGAATGTATGCCTGGTATTCCTTTGTGACTTCTTCCTGTTCATGTGTGATTGAGGCCAGCTCTTCCTGCATCGAATGCACAGGGTGGACACCGGAGAAGATATGCTTTCGTCCGAAATACAGTCCTATGGAAATCAATAACAAAGCTCCGCCCCAGGTAAACGACTCATTGATGAAAAAAGCGATTGATGTGACAAGGCAGATACCTGCCAACAGCATGATTAAAACAGGCCAATGTATATGTTTGGCCCTGGGCATGGCGTATTGCAACTGGTCTTCTATTCGATGCTGTTTGTTTTGCAATTCCTCAAACCGGCCTTTATATTTTTGAATCATGTCTTTATGGATAATGACATTGGAAAGTTCCCGGATATTCGATTCATCCCAGTTTTGATTGATTAGCCGGATGCCCTGCCTGATCTTTTTATTTAATTCCCCGGTGGTTTCCGTGTCTTCTTTTTGATCATTCACATCACTTTGATATTTTGTTGTATTTCTCTGTATTTCGTTTATCTCTTTGTGTTTTGAAAGGAGTTTTTCATTGTACGCGATATTGTCTGTCTTTTCTGTTAATTCCCGTATGTGCCGGCCTGTTTCTTCAAGTGCAGATTTCATCTTTTCTTTTTCTTCTTCCAGTCTTTCCATCTTTTCCTTTCCTTTTTCGGGATAATCCCGGATAACGGGAAGTGCCTCAAGCTCATGGTCAATTTGATTTATCCGTACATAGCTTTCAAAGCATTTTTGATATTGCTCAAGTTTTTTTAACGTGCTTCGCCAATCTTTCAGTTTGACGTTTATTTCTTTCAGTTCTTCATTCTTTTGATTGATCTGATGTGTCAAGGCATCATATTTGGGCAATAATTCCTGGAGCGTGTGTATTTTTTTTCTTATTTCATTAATGTTATTTAGATATTTGGGAATAAGCTGTATTTTGCCCTGTTTTTTATAGATGTTTTCAGTGTATCCTGAAATGGATTTTTCAATATCACCCAATGATGTGTTTTTCATGCCCAACCCGACACTAAAAATACGGTCTTCCATCCCTGATTGGGTAAGTGCATCCAGGCCGACAAGTTCGTCAAGTGAGATTCCATAAATATTTTTGTATAGATCCAGTGTGGCATTTCCCAGCAAATAAAACCATTCATTGGTGTCGTGTGAAGTTTTCCCGGCGTAATGCAATTGAATGTTTCCGGGAAAGCCGCCTGTACGTTCAAAAATAGCTTCTTTTCCGTTGGATAGCGTGGCTTTGATCCTGCCGCCGTGATTTCCACCGCGGACCGGCTGAACCCGTTCGTCAACAGAACGAGGATACCCGAATAGAGTAAACCGGATGAATTGAAGCAACGTGGATTTACCGGCTTCATTATTACCTGTTATAATGTTGATGCCGGGTTTGAATTGATCAATAATCTTTTTATAAAAAATCCCGAATCCTTCTATGTTGATTTCGTTTATCTGCATTTATTCTTCTTTGAATAATTGGTCAATGAGAAATTGTTTTGCCTGGCCAATGATTTCATCCATGTCCTGTCGAGTGAATTCATCGAGTTCTTTATTTATTGCGTATGAAGATAATTCCGATTTTTTCTTTTGGACGAGTTCCTGTAGCCGGCCGGGATGATTTTGATATTCGCTGCATTTTCTGAGTATTTCTGCAGGAAAGTCATTCCCTTTTTCAAGTTGTTCAAAATCCAGGGGAGGTGTTGTTTTGATATCTATTTTATCAATCCATAAGAAGGGATGGCTGTTTATGTATCGTTCATTTATTTGTTCAGCCAGTTCTTCTGCAACCCCGGGTTTATGTATTGCTTTATGCAAAGGGGTTCGGCCATGCAATTGAACCCGTGCAATAGAGTTAACTTCCCCGGTATTTTGTTTATCATGTAGAAGGGGGTGTTCTATGACTTGAGGGAGCTGGTCAAGAGCTGTTATCCGTGTGATATCAATAGCATGTTTTTCAAAGCGGATGGTATGCACGGGAATGTATTGCAATGCTGTTTTTTTTCCCTGGTTCATTTCCACGAGGTAACATCCTTTAATGCCTGTTTCTCCGAAATCCCTTCCCTGGGGATTTCCCGGGTATACAATATATGGTTCGGAAGATATTACCCCGGGTTTGTGAATGTGCCCAAGCGCCCAATAATCATATCCTTTGTTTTCAATGTCACGGGGCCGAAACGGGGCATAATTTTCATGGGGTCCGGGTAGGCCGGTGGTTCCATGCATCAGCGCAATAGAAAAAGGAATGTTTTGTCGTGCAGGGGGAAACAATGCTGCAAGGTTTTTAGTGGTTTTTTGTTCTTTAAAACTAATTCCGCATATTTCAGCCATGGGAGTTCCTGATTCCGGGTATATTACGGATTCAGGTTGACCGGCGGAAAAACGGTGGAGGTTTGATGGCAGGTTTAGTTCATTCAGCCAGGAGTTTAAGGGATCATGATTGCCACAAACCATATAAGCAGGAATGTTGTGTTCATTCAACCGGTTTATTTCTGCAATGAATTGTAATTGTGCAGATAAACTACGCTGCCGGCTTTCAAATATATCACCAGCTATGAGCAAAAAATCAGCTTTTTCCCGGATACACAGGTCAATAATGTTTTTAAATGCTTGTAATATTGACTTCCTGAGTTTTTCTGCCAGCTCATTGTTGAGGTTTGATAATCCTTTGAAGGGCGTATCAAGATGGATGTCAGCAGTATGTACAAATTTTATCCTGTTCATTGGGTAAGAGTCAGTAATTTAGTGTCTTATTGATCATATTCATGCTTTTTTGCTAAAAATTCATCAAGATCAATGCAAAAATAAACAAGTAACTTGCATTCAACAAGAAATAATCAATAAGAAAACAATTTTTTTATATCGTGACCGGTCTTTTATTATTTAATAAATATCAAAGTGGCGCCGAATCCGTATTCCTGGAATGATGCATCCTGATATTCTACGCCGGGGTATTCCTTGTCAATAGCATTTCTGATCTCATGTTTTAGCCGGCCATTGCCTACGCCATGAATAAAAATAATTCTCTTTTCATGATTCTGAATGGCTTCATTTATTTTTTTCCTGAAATGGAGCATCTGTAATTCTAGTTTGTCAGCATCTGTCAACCCGCTTTCGTCATCAACCAATTCATGGATATGCAAGTCAATTTCCCGGGGTTTTTGCTTTTCACGCCGCTTTCCTGTTGGTTTGATCTCAGGGATTTTTATTTTTTTTGGCTTTGATTTTTCCTGTAATATTTTCTTGATTTCTTCGGGTGGAATTTTGTCCACTTCTTCTTTCAAATCAATTATTTCAACAGGTAAGACATACGCCTTTTCATCAAAAAAATCATTTTCTTTATATGCATGATCATGATATAATTTAATGGGTTGGACGTTTATTTGACTCACAATCGGGGCATGAAATGAAAACATGTTTTTTTTGAAAAAAATGCATTGAAATAAAATGTCAGGCTTTCTGTTTAAATCTTCTCTTTCGAATTCCTGTATGTAGTTTTTTGTGTTGGCTTCTGTAAAACCGGAGTGGACAGTTATAAATTCATTGTTTTTGTCAGGTTCTTTCATCGAAATGTTATACAAGATTTTATAATTGCTGTCATTGATTATGTAGAGATATAGTGTGCCTTCAGTTAATGTTTCCTGGTTTGTTGGAACAAAGGCAAGTAAAAGTTGAACGGTTTCATCGTTTTTGATGGTTTCAGGGTCTTCATCCTGAAATTCGTATTTGTGCTCTGATAATATTTCTTCCAATGTATCAAAATCTTCATTTTGATTCCGGGACTCCCTGTCCTCTTTCTCTTCAGGGAATTCATCTGCAGGCTGTCCTGATTCCTGAACGTCAACAGGCAGGACATCATTAATATTGACCGGGAGTTCAAATCCTTCATCAATTAATACATGAAGTGTGTTTTTATCAATGATGTTTGTCACAATGCCGCCCCCGGTATCATTCAAAAATTTTACTTTATCACCTTTTTTATATCTCATTGGCATCTTTATCTTTTTGTTGGTGCAAAATTAATTATTTTTGATCCTTTTAAACTGAAATTATTCAATAATTTTGCCAATCTGTGTAACAGGCCAAAGGAATAATAAAAAATGAAACTAAACCCTTCACATATACAATTTGATTCGTTTATGTATGATTTAAAGGATGAACAAATTGCCAAATATCCTTTAAAAGACCGTGACCAGTCAAATTTATTGATATGGACCCCCGGTACTTTGAAGCACGATGTGTTTAAGCATATTGGCAAATATTTGAATGCTGATGATATGATGGTGTTTAATGATACAAAGGTGATACAGGCACGCATTTTATTCCACAAAGCCACCGGAGCTGCTATTGAGATATTTTGTCTTGAACCATACCAGCCTGCCGAATATACTCAAAGCTTTATGCAAACCCGGGCATGTGAATGGAAATGTATGGTTGGGAATATGAAGAAATGGAAATCGGGAACCCTTGAAAAAGAAATAAGGATTGGTGATGAAACGGTTTTTTTGGTTGCTAAAAAAGTAAAAGAATTGGAGGGAAAACATATTATCAGGTTTACTTGGGAAGGAGATAATACGTTTGCCCATGTCATTGAACAAGCGGGTGTAATACCGATTCCCCCGTATTTGAAAAGGCCAACAGAGCGCGTAGACCATACACGGTACCAAACCATTTATTCACGACATAAAGGGTCTGTGGCAGCTCCCACGGCAGGGCTGCATTTTACAAATCATGTAATGAATGCTTTGCAGCAACAAGGTATTTGTTTTGAAAATATTACATTGCACGTGGGGGCAGGTACTTTTGCTCCTGTAAAATCGAATGATATCAGCAACCATCAGATGCATACCGAACATTATGGTGTGACAAGATCAGCTATTGAAAATCTGGTGTCAAACAGCCGCAATATCATTGCAGTGGGAACCACAACACTTCGTACGCTTGAGTCTTTGTATTGGTCAGGAATGAAGCTGTTGAATAAGCATGAACAGCCTCATCATGTAAATCAGTGGGAACCTTCTTATCATAAAAATGAGGTAGATGTAGCCACATCCTTAGAAGCTGTGCTCAATTATCTGGAAAAAGAGCGCCGCGATGTTTTTTATGGCTCCACCCGGCTGATGATTGTTCCGGGGTATTCGTTTTTTATGGCAAAGGGACTTGTCACCAATTTTCACCAGCCGCGCAGCACCTTGTTATTATTAGTGGCTGCATTTACCGGGAACGATGAATGGATAAAGATATACGATTATGCCATGAACCATAATTTCCGGTTTTTGAGTTACGGGGATAGTTCGTTGTTGTTGCCCGGCAAGTAATTGAGCTTTTTTTGTATTCTTTATTTGGCCATAATGTCCGCTCACTTTGTTATGCTTGCCCAAAATAACTAAATGGTGTTCCTATTCCATATTGTATTTATATACTCTTAAAGCTCCCTGGCCATCATTATAAATAAGATATGCTTTGATTGCCGGGATTTTTTTTAGTATTTGTTTGCTTTTTTTTAATCCGCTCACCATGCACGCTGTGGCTAGTGCATCGCAGGTTGCACAGGATTCTCCGATGATGGTAGCGCTGAGCAGGTGATGTTTTGACGGATATCCGGTTTCAGGGGCAATGGAATGTGAATATTTAATACCGTCTTTCATGTAAAATTTCCTGTAATTCCCTGATGTAGCCATGGCACCATCGTTTAATTCAAGGGTGTCATAAAGTGTGTTACCGGGAATCATATTGCTGTCAATAGGTTTGTCTATGCCTATTTGCCATGCATTGCCACGTGGATTTTTACCCTTTGCCCTGAGTTCCCCGCCAACTTCAATCAAATAATTTTTAATGCCTTGTGATTCAAAATACCAGGCAATCGTATCAACAGTATATCCCTGTGCAATCGCATTCAGGTCTATTTTGATTCGTTTATCCTGTTTTGACAGGATTGAGTCAGTGTATGATAATAAATCCATGCCGACAAATGATTTGATGCTGTCAATTACCGATGAATCAATAATTTGTTTTTTTCCGGGCCCAAATCCCCAGGCATTCACCAACGGGCCGACAGTAATATCAAAAGCGCCTCCTGTCAATTCATATATTTCAAATGATTTGGAAATGACCTTTTTTATGTGTTCATCCATGACAACCATAGAATCTGCATGATTGAAGCGTGATACTATAGAATGTGGATTGTGTACTGACATTGAAGAGTCTACTTCGCTCAATATGTTTTGTATGGCCAGCGAGGGATTGACCTTGTCCGGATTATAAAATGTAATATGATAGGATGTGCCTTGTGTCAACCCATTGATACGGGAATATCGTGATTGTTTCTTGCATGCCTGCTGGAAAACGATTGTTGCAAGGAAGAAAAAAATGAATATTTGTTTTTTCATTTTGGTAGAAGTTTAGAGTTGAAAAGTTGAAAGTTGAAAAGTTTAAAAGTTGAAAAGTTGAACTGTTTAGAGGTTTGGATGTTTAGAAGTTTGGAGGTTTGGTGGGAGAGAGGTGTAGAGAGTGAATGTGTTTATCTGTTTGTTTTTTGATTTGTGTAAAATATTGTTTGTGAGCTTATAACATGTGTGTGTCCAGCATGAGCATGGACACACCCTGCCTTAACCCGAAAAATTTACCGCAAAACGATAGAGATTGACATAAAATACTATTAATAAACCTTTTGGCTTTCTGCAACCCTTTTTTTATTAACCCAAATTTG
>CAYMKE010000041.1:0-17121 GCA_964390955.1 uncultured Bacteroidales bacterium
TCATGAATACCATAAAAATTTAATGAATTTTATGAATAAATTGGACATTATAGACGAACTCTAATTAGTTTATCAAAGTTTTGTTTATGCCGCAAAAATATAAAGTTTTATTGAACTTCCGCTTGATCTTTTCCAAGAATATTAAAAAAATATCAAATGCTCTCATGCATAATATTCTGCTTCTTTAAAGAGAGGATTGTGTAAATCTTTTTCAGAGATGATGTGTTTTGTTGAAGGAATTTCCCAGTCAATATTTAATTCGGGATCATTATATAATATGCCTTTTTCAGATTCGGGATGGTAAAAATGACTGCATTTATATAATATAACTGCTGAATTGCTTAATACAGAAAATCCATGTGCAAATCCTTGAGGGATGTATAATTGCATGTTATTTTTTTCATTCAGGTGAAAACTTTCCCATTTTCCAAAAGCAGGAGATTTTATTCTTATATCCAAAGCTACATCCAGTATTTCTCCCTGTAATACTCTTATTATTTTGGCTTGTGAATAAGGCCTGGCCTGATAATGTAAGCCGCGAATTACTCCATAAGATGATGTTGATTGGTTATCTTGTACAAACCGGGTGTTAATTCCGTTTTGTTTCATTTTGTCTTCATTATAACTCTCAAAGAAGAATCCTCTTTCATCTTCAAATATTTTGGGTTTGATCATAAAAAGCCCCGGTATTTTTGTTTGGAATACATTCATATTTACAAATAATTCTTTTTTTGGGCGATTTTTAATAAATATTGTCCATATTGATTTTTTTGAAGAGGCTTTGCAAGGTTTATCAGGTCTTCATTAGAGATATATCCGTATTTGTATGCTATTTCTTCGATGCATGATATTTTCAGGCCCTGGCGTTTTTCAATTGTTTGGATGAAATTAGAGGCATCCAATAAACTTTCATGTGTTCCGGTATCCAGCCATGCTATTCCCCTGCCCAGCAATTCAACTTTTAGTTTATGTTCTTCTAAATACAATTTGTTCAAGTCTGTTATTTCCAATTCTCCCCTGGCTGAAGGTTTAAGGCTTTTTGCTTTTGGTATAACATCATTTGGATAAAAATATAACCCGGTTATTGCGAAATTAGATTTTGGATTTTTGGGTTTTTCTTCTATGCCCAATACATTGTTCTCGTTGTCGAAATCTACAACCCCGTAGCGTTCGGGTTGATTAACGTAATACCCAAAAACAATAGCTTCGTTTTTATTGGATGCAGCTTCATGCAATATTTTAGGCAATCCGTGTCCATAAAAAATATTATCACCTAAAATAAGACACACACGGTCATTATCAATAAAATCTTCTCCGATCAAAAAAGCCTGGGGCAATCCATCAGGAGAAGGTTGAACTTTAAATGAAATATTGATGCCAAATTGATGGCCATTTCCTAATAAATTCTGATAAAGGGAAATGTTTTGAGGGTCGGATATCACTAATATATCCCTGATGCCCGCTAACATAAGGATCGATAAAGGGTAATAGATCATGGGCTTATCATAGATCGGGATGAGTTGTTTCGATATGCTTTTTGTTAAAGGATAGAGCCGGGTTCCGCTTCCACCTGCAAGTATGATCCCTTTCATGTTGATGTTATTTTTTTGAAGTAATGAATGGTTTTATCTAATCCTTCCTCAAGGCCAATTTTAGGTTCCCAATTTTTTAATAGTTGTTTGGCTTTGCTAATATCCGGTTGTCTTTGTACCGGATCGTCTTCTGGTAATGGTTCATATTTAATTTTTGATGACGATTCTGTCATTTGAATAATTTTTTCTGCAAGCTCCAGGATTGTATATTCTTTAGGATTCCCTATGTTTACAGGCCCGGTAATATGATCTCCGGTATCCATCATTCTTATCATTCCTTCTACCAGATCGTCTACATATTGAAAACTTCTTGTTTGTGTTCCTTTTCCATATACAGTGATTGGTTCGTTTTTCAAGGCCTGAATAATAAAATTGGATATTACCCGTCCATCATTGGGTAGCATCCTGGGGCCATATGTATTGAAGATTCTTATGATTTTAATTTTAACTTTGTTTTGTTTGTAGTAGTTAATAAACAATGATTCAGCACACCGTTTCCCTTCATCATAACACGAGCGGCTGCCGATAGGGTTTACATGCCCCCAGTATTCTTCTTTCTGGGGATGTTCTTCCGGGTCTCCATAAACTTCACTTGTTGATGCCTGCAATATTTTTCCTTTTACTCTTTTGGCACAACCCAGCATATTAATTGCGCCTAATATTGATGTTTTGATTGTTTTGATGGCATTGTATTGATAATGGATAGGGGATGCAGGACAAGCCAAATGATATATTTCATCAACTTCAGTATAATAAGGGGATGTAATGTCATGCCTTACCATTTCAAAATAATCATTTTTCATTAAATGCAATATGTTTGCTTTAGAGCCGGTGAAATAATTATCAACAGATATTACTTCATTTCCTTTATTCAGGAGTTTTTCACATAAATGAGAGCCGATAAATCCGGCTCCTCCAGTTACTAATATTCTTTTCATTGAATGATGTGTTTTTAAACTACAAAAATAATTTTTTTGTTTGATTAATTTAATTTTAAAAAATATTCTATATCTTGTAACATATAAAATTTACTTAAATATTTTAATAAATAAGATATTTCTTTTATAAATTTCATTTAATTTGCAATTAGGAAATAAAACCCAAAAAGATGGAAAAAAATAAAAAGATACTCATTATTGATGATTCGGCTGTAAATAATGTTTTATTGGAAAATGTCCTGGAAGATCAAAATTATGAAGTTATTATTGCTTTTAATGGCAATGATGCATTTAAAGCCATTGATAAAAATATTCCGGATCTTATTTTATTGGATATCATGATGCCTGATATGGATGGTTACAAAATTCTTGAAGAATTAAAATCAAAAGAAAATACAAAACAAATTCCGGTCATTATGGTCAGTGCTAAAAGCGATTCATTGGATATTAACAAAGCAATGGAACTCGGAGCAGTTGATTATATCATAAAACCAATCAATATAAAAACAATTTTAGAAAAGATTCAGGGTTTTATTGAGTAAGCATGTATGTGTGTATAAACTTTTATTTTCTAACATTAATTAAACTTTTTTAAAATGAACACAAAAGGCATTACATCAGTAACATTGATTTTAACAGGCAGTATTCTTTCGGCTCTTAATACTATCGGAACTAGTTGGGCATCTGTGCTAGCTTCTATAGCAGGATTTATTTTTCTTTTTGTAGGATTGACCCGGTTTAAGCCATTGTTAAATGAAAAAGGACAAGATGCTGTTAAATTATTGATTATTGCTGCTATTACAGGTATAGTAGGGATGTTACTAAATCTAATCCCCGACCTTAATATATTGGCTTCTATTATTTATCTTGCTGTATTTATTATTGAGTTGTTTGGTTTTTTGAGGTTGAAAGAATCAAATCTTTGTAGAAATTCAACCGGAAGACAGGGTGTTAATTTGATTTTAATTTCTATGGTTACCATGATCCTGGCAGTATTATTTAACTTAATTCCCTATGCCGGGCAAGCATTAACATCTCTGGTTGCATTGTTTAGTTTGATTTTGTTGATTTCAGGTTGGATTAAAATACAGGAAGCTATTATAAAAGAAGGGAAAGAATGATTTCATACAAAAAACAGAGGTTGTCCAAAAAGCGATATTGTATTTTTTCACTAATCCAAGATGAACTACTTTTTAAACATCCCCTGTTCCCTGTTTCATGTATTTTTTGACCCGGCTTTATAGACAGGCTTAAAGGTTTTTTACTATTTCTTTAGCAAATTCAGAGCATTTGACTTTTGTAGCACCATCCATTTGGCGTGCAAAATCATATGTAACTTTTTTACTGAGTATTGTTTTTTGGAGGCCTTGCCTGATTGCTTCGGCGGCTTCTTTCCATCCGATATAATCAAACATCATAACACCCGAGAGGATAACAGAACCCGGATTAACTACGTCCTGATTGGCATATTTTGGTGCGGTTCCATGGGTAGCTTCAAATATGGCGTGTCCGGTTTCATAATTGATATTTGCCCCTGGTGCAATTCCAATTCCTCCAACAATGGCAGCAATGGCATCTGAAATATAATCACCGTTAAGATTCAGGGTAGCTATAACAGAATAATTGGAAGGACGGGTTAATATTTGTTGTAAAAAGGCATCTGCTATTACATCTTTCACAATAAGTTTGCCGGCAGACATCGCATCGTTTTCTGCTTTGTTTGCCGCATCTAATCCTTCCTTTTCAACAATCCGGTCGTATTGAGCCCATGTAAATGTTTTTTCTCCAAATTCTTTTTCTGCTAATTCATAGCCCCATTCTTTAAATTTTCCTTCAGTATATTTCATGATATTTCCTTTATGTACAATAGTTACTGAAGGAAGTTTGTGTTCGAGTGCATAGTTGATGGCAGCCCTGATTAATCTTTCAGTGCCTTCTTTTGATACGGGTTTAATACCTATAGAAGTAGATTCGGGAAAACGTATTTTTTGAACACCCATCTCTTCCTGTAAATAACGGACTATTTTTTTCGCTTCATCTGTGCCGTTCAACCATTCAATGCCTGCATATATATCTTCTGAATTTTCCCTGAAAATAACCATATTGGTGGTAGTCGGATCTTTAACCGGAGAGGGGACTCCTTTATAATGTCTTACCGGACGCAGACAAGTGTAAAGGTCTAATTTTTGACGAAGAGCGACATTCAATGAACGGATACCTCCTCCTACCGGAGTTGTCAGCGGGCCTTTGATGGCGACTAAATATTCTTTTATTTTATCAAGGGTTTCGTTGGGTAGCCATTCTCCATTTATATTAAACGATTCTTCGCCTGCATATAATTTTTTCCATTCAATTTTTCTTTTTCCGTTATAAGCTTTTTCTACAGCTGCATCAAATACAATTTTTGATGCTTTCCAGATATCGGGACCTGTTCCGTCTCCCTGGATGTAATGAATAATTGGTATGTCCGGGACATTTAAACCTTCTTCTGTTTTTGTAATTTTTTGGCCTTCCATGCATTTGATTTTATCAAGTTATTAAATATGTATTAAAAATGTTCTGCAAAAATAATAATACTTGGGGTTATTACAATGAAAATTTAAATATGTTATATTTTAAGCATAAATACAAATATTGTTATGATTTGTAAATAAAGATACAATAATAGTATATATTATTAAATTAATGTTGTGTTTTAAAAACAGAGATAGTTTTATATAAAAAATGTAAAAAATATTAAATATACCCCTTGTTTTTTATGACTTTTTTGTGAAATGATAAAATATTTGTAAAAAAACATAAAAAAAGTACAGATATTTGATTTTTATTTTTTAAATTTGTACACATAAATAATTATAATTTATTAATTTTAAAAATATCAAACAATGGCAACGATTAGATTTAAAGCATTGGAAAATGTTTTTTCCAGAAAAGCAATTTGGAAAGAACCTTATGCTAAGGCTACATCGGAATATTTTGGAGAAAATGTATTTTCCGATGAACAGATGAAAAAGTATTTGTCTAAAGACGCTTATGAAAACATTCGCAAGTCAATAGATAATGGTACACAAATTGAACGCCAAATTTCAGATCAGGTCGCAGCCGGAATGAAGTCATGGGCCATGGAGAAAGGTGTAACTCATTATACTCATTGGTTTCATCCATTAACAGGCGGAACTGCAGAAAAGCACGATGCATTTATTGATTATGCTCAGGGAGGCGGATTCATTGAGCAATTTTCAGGAAAGGGATTAGCACAGCAAGAACCTGATGCATCCAGTTTTCCAAGTGGTGGCTTAAGGAACACCTTTGAGGCCAGGGGGTATACTGCATGGGATCCTTCTTCTCCGGCTTTTATTATTGACAATACATTATGTATCCCTACAATTTTTATATCATACACTGGTGAAGCATTAGATCATAAAACACCATTGTTAAAAGCTTTAACTGCTGTTGATAAAGCCGCTGTAGAGGTATGCCGGTATTTCGACAGAAATGTATCAAAAGTCTTCTCTACATTGGGGTGTGAGCAAGAATATTTTTTAATTGACGAAGCATTATACAATGCACGTCCTGATCTGATATTAGCCGAACGTACCCTGATCGGGCATGCATCAGCAAAAGACCAACAGCTTGATGATCATTATTTTAGCTCAATACCTGAGCGGGTAAAAGCATTTATGCAAGACCTCGAAACAGAAGCATATAAATTAGGAATACCTATAAAAACCAGGCATAATGAAGTGGCTCCAAACCAATACGAATGTGCACCTATTTTTGAAGAAGCCAATTTATCGGTTGATCATAATTTATTAATGATGGACCTGATGAAGAAAACAGCCAGGAATCATAATTTCAGAGTAATTTTTCATGAAAAACCATTTCAGGGAATCAATGGATCAGGAAAACATAACAACTGGTCACTGGCTACAGATACAGGAGTAAACCTGTTGTCTCCGGGAAAAAATCCGAAATCAAATATGCAATTTCTTACTTTTCTGGTCAATGCAATTAAGGCGGTTTACACACATAATGAACTGCTCAGGGCAAGTATCGCTTCTGCAGGCAATGCACACCGCTTAGGAGCCAATGAAGCACCTCCGGCTATTATCTCTGTATTTTTGGGCGAACAACTTACTAAAATGCTGGATGAAATAGAAAGCAGGGTGACAAACAAAAAAATGACTCCCGAAGAAAAAACAGCCATTAAACTCGATGTTGGAAGAATTCCGGAGATTTTACTTGATAACACAGACCGGAACCGAACATCTCCGTTTGCTTTTACCGGAGACAAATTTGAGTTTAGAGCAGTGGGATCATCGGAAAACTGTGCATCACCACTGACTGTTTTGAATACTGCAATGGCAGATCAACTCATTGAGTTTAAGAAGGATGTTGATAAGTTGATTGATAATGGTACTAATGATAATGGCACTAAAAAGGATGAAGCTATATTCCAGGTTCTTAAAAAATATATCATTGAATCTAAACCGGTAAGGTTCGAAGGTGATAATTATAGTGATGCATGGGTTAAAGAAGCTGAGTCAAGAGGTTTAACAAATGTTTCAGATGTACCCGAAGCATACGATGCATATCTTTCTGAAAAAACTAAAAAACTTTTCAAAAAGCATAAGATACTCACAGCAAAAGAACTCGAAGGAAGAACAGAAGTTCGTTTGGAAACATTTACCATGAAAATCCAAATTGAAGCAAGAGTGTTGGGTGATTTAGCAATCAATCATATTGTTCCGACAGCTATAAATTATCAAAATACTCTCATGGAAAATGTAAAAGGGCTTAAAGAATTGTTTTCTGAAAAGGAATACAATGGATTAGCAAGTGCCCGTTTGAATTTGATCAAAGAAATATCTCAACATATTTCTGCCATTAAAAATCAGGTACATGAGATGAAGGAAATTCGGAAAAAGATTGATAAACTGGAAGATACGAGAGAAATTGCAGGACAATACAGTAAGAAAATTGTCCCTTATTTCGAATCTATAAGAAGTCATGTTGATAAACTCGAACTTACGGTTGATGATGAGATATGGCCATTACCCAAGTATCGTGAACTTTTATTTACCAGGTAATAATAATATTTAAATACAAAAAAGAGGGTGTCCGAATATTTTCAGACACCCTCTTTTTTGTTATAACTATGTTAAAAAGAAATTATTTGTTTTGTATGATTTTTTGTGTATCAACAGCTATCATGAGCTCTTCGTTTGTTGGAACAACCATAGCTGTTACTTTAGAATCCTCTTTGCTAATAATAGCTTCTTTCCCGCGTTGATTTTCATTTTTCTTCTTATCAAATTCAAAGCCTAAATATTCAAAGTTTTGACATATTTCTTCCCTTGATTCAGCTCCATTTTCTCCTACACCTCCTGCAAATATTAGAATATCAACACCTCCCATTGAAGCAGCAAATGCACCAATGTATTTTCTAATCCTGTAATGATACATATCCAGGGCTAATTGTGCGCGTTGATTTTTATTTTCCCATGCTTCGATTTCAATATCACGCATGTCTGATGATATTTCAGTAACACCTAAAATACCACTTTGTTTATTGATAAGGTTGTTCATTTCTTCCGGACTTAAGTTTTCTTTGTCCATTATATCAAGCACAGCGCCTGCATCAATATCTCCGGTTCTAGTTCCCATGATAAGTCCTTCTACCGGAGTAAGCCCCATGGATGTGTCTGCGGATTTCCCTTTGTTTATGGCAGTAATAGAAGCACCATTCCCTAAATGGCAGGTAATGATTTTTTTGTCTTCTATGTTGACATTAAGAATATCGCAGGCTCTTTGACATATATACCTGTGGCTTGTCCCATGGAAGCCATATCTTCTGATGGCATGTTTTTTATAAATTTTATAAGGAACCCCATACATGTATGCATATGCAGGCATTGTTTGATGAAATGCCGTATCGAATACAGCAACTTGAGGAACGCTCGGCAATGTATCATTAATTGCATAAATGCCTTTCAGGTTTGGTGGGTTATGAAGTGGAGCAAGTGAAATGCAGTTTTCGATCTCTTCAACAACATCATTTGTTATTAATACACTCTTGCTGAATTTTTCGCCTCCGTGAACAATGCGGTGCCCTACGGCTTGTATTTCATCGAGTGATTCAATGCATTTATAGTCGTCAGATGTTAGCAGATTAAGTACTATAGCAATACCCACTTTATGATCAGGTATGTCTTTTTCTAAAGATATTTTTGCCCCGTTACCATTTTTAAATTTCACAACAGCATCTTCCATACCAACTTTATCCACAAGGCCCTTTGCTATTACTTTTTGACCGGGCATTTCAAATAGCTGGTATTTTATCGAAGAACTGCCGCAATTAAGCACCAATATTTTCATTTTTTTATTTTTTTATGTTATTTGTATTAAATTATATGCATTATTTGGCTAATCTTCTGTTTGATTAACAGTTATAGCTACAACATTTACAATGTCGTTCACAGAACAACCTCTTGACAAGTCATTCACAGGTGCTGCAATGCCTTGAAGTAATGGGCCTAACGCAGTTCCACCTCCAAGATATTGAGTAAGTTTATAACCAATGTTTCCTGAATTGAGGTCTGGAAATATTAACACGTTTGCTTTTCCTGCTACGTTGCTATCTGGTGCTTTTTTCTTTGCTACTTTTTCACTCAAAGCGGCATCTGCTTGCAGTTCACCATCAATATTCAGTTCAGGTGCTCTTTTTTGTGCTATTTCGGTTGCTTTTCTGATTTTTTGCGCTATTTCGTTATCAGCACTTCCTTTGGTTGAAAAACTTAATAGCGCAACGGCCGGTTCAAAATGTCCGATAGAACGGGCAGTATGTGCAGTTGATATAGCAATTTCAGCGAGTTGTTCCTCATTCGGATTTACGTTGACCCCGGAGTCCGCAAAAAATAAAAGTCCGTTGTGTCCATATTCCTGATTATTCATGATCATTAAAAAAGAACCGGATACAATACTGATACCCGGTTTGGTTTTAATGACTTGAAATGCTGACCTTAATACATCTCCGGTTGCATGATCTGCTCCGGCAACCTGGCCGTCAGCATCTTTGTTTTTAATCATAATACAACCTAAGTATAAAGGGTCTTCAATATATTTAGTGGCTTGTTCTTTCGATATGCCCTTGTGCTTTCGTAAACTATAAAATAATTCAGTATACTCTTCTTTTTTTTCGTGGGAATAAGGATCAATAACTGAAGCATTTTTTATTTGGCTTAATCCTAATTGTGAAGCTTTTTGAGTTATTTCTTCAGGATTACCTATCAAAGTGATGTCAGCAATATGTTCTTCAATGATTTGATTAGCGGCTTTAATAATACGTTCATCATAGGCTTCCGGGAGAACTATACGTTTCTTTTTCTTTTTGGCCAATTCTTTTATCTCGTTAATAATATTCATACTAGTAAATTGATTAATAAGTTTTATAGTTTTAATTATCAATAGTTTTAGTAAATAGAGTGAAATTGTATGCTAATCTAATTAATTTTTTTCATATTTCATGAATATTTTGTAAGTATTTGTATAAAAAAAAAAGGTTTTAATTTTGGTTTGATATTTATTTGTGCGATTGTGTTAATATGTAAAATAAAGAAGGCAAAAGGTGTTCCGTATTGTTTTAAAAAAATTATGATTAATTTGAATAATTCATTAATTTCGTCCTGTACCTTACAACTAGCAGTAAACTATATTTTTGAAATCATTAACTATAAAGGAACCACAGATGAATATAAAAAAAACTTTATTATTACTGGCAGGATTGGCCTGTATGAATGTGTTTGTAGGACAAGAATATATTACAATCATTAAACAATTTAAAAATGACCATGGGAATGTTTATTCTGTAGATATTAACCCCGGAAGGGACTATTTAGCAAGTGGTGGGGAAGATGAAACAGTAAAAATATGGGACTTTAAAACCGGTGATTTGATTCATACCTTTGAACAACCATACAACAAAGTATATACTGTAAAATTTAATCCTAAAGGAAAGTATATATATGCCGGCGGTGATCGAACCATTAAAATTTGGGGTGTGAATACAGGCCGGTATGTAAACATATTAAAAGGAAATTTAACCGATATTTGGTCTTTGTCACCGGGCCCTTATGGGAAACGTATTGTGAGTGGTTCTTTTGAAGAAAAATTCAGGCTTTGGGATGTGATGGATGGTAAATTGCTTAAAACGTTTGAGGGCCATGAAAAGAGTGTGCTCGCTGTGAGTTATTCACCTGATGGGAAAACGATAGCAAGTGGATCATTGGATATGACCATCCGGTTATGGGATATTGAAACAGGTGAAGAAACGTATATTTTTCATGGACATGGAGGTAATATTTATTCTTTGGATTTTAGTCCGGATGGAAGATACCTGGTTAGTGCTTCATTAGATAAAACAGTGAGAATATGGGATACACAAAAAAAAGAATTTGTCAGGACTTTAACAGGCCATCAAAAACCGGTAATGTCTGTATGTTTTAGTCCAAACGGAAAACATATATTAAGTGCATCTTACGATCAAACGATCAGGTTATGGGATGCAACCAATGGCGAAGAAATTTATAGTTATATTGAGCATTCAGCCCCGGTCAATGCTGTATGCTTTGGCTCTAAAGGCGAATATTTTGCCAGTGCCGCGAATGACGAAGAGCTTTACCTATGGAAAATTGACCCGAAGATTTTTGTTGATAAATATATGAAAGAGGAATTTGAAAAAGAAATGGATACGCTTCATGTTTTTCGTCCCAGGGATGAAAATGAAAACAGATCAGATTATAAAGCACGGGTTGAAAAGCAAAAAAATGTTAAAGAAACATTATATCAAAAATATTATGAGCAATATTTAAATGAAATCAAAGATAAACCTGTCCTGAGATATGATGAAGAAGAGTAAGTTTTTGTATCTTAAATAATAAAGTATCGTATAATATTTAAAATATTGGATTTGGGAAGAGGTTTTTATTTTTATTATTATATTATTTATATATTTAAATATGACAATGTTTGAATATGTTTTTTCGTTTTTTTAATAGAATTTAATAAGAAAATAAAAATTATCGAATAATAAATATATAAAAAGTTTATATTTGCGAATTAAGTGTATGACCATTAGAATCACGAGAAACGGAGGAGGCCACTATGGAGAAGACAATTATAAATTTGATGAATAAGGAAGTGGGACAAATAAGTTCTATAAAGGGGGGAGAAGGAGCAGTTCATAAACTAGAAGCATTGGGAATCAGGCCTGGAAAAAAAGTAAAAAAGGTCAGTTCCCAAATTTTTCACGGCCCCGTTATTATCGGGATTGATGGAAGAGATATTGCGCTTGGATATGGATTAGCCAAAAAAATATTGGTAAAGTAATTATTACAGGCTTCATTTTGAACTGACCTAGCATGAAGAGAATCATATTAGTCGGAAATCCTAATATAGGAAAAAGTGCTGTGTTTTCAAGGTTAACCGGGGCAAATGTAATTGCTTCTAATTATCCGGGCACTACAGTAGAATATACAAAAGGTTATATGAAATTGCCTGATGGTGAAAAAGTTGAGATTTATGATATCCCGGGAATATATACATTAGAAGCATCGTCAAAGGCAGAAAGTGCTGCAATTGAAATATTAAAAAAAGGCGATATCATTATCAATGTGATTGATGCTACTAATATAGAGAGAAACCTGAACCTGACCGTTCAATTATTTAAAAAGTTAAAATTGCCATGTATTATTGCATTAAATATGTATGATATTGCCAGACGTCATGGTATTAGTATAGACGTTGAAAAATTATCAGGGATTCTTCAGGTGCCTGTTGTCCCTACAGTTGCTGTTAGTGCAGAGGGAATCAAGGATTTGACTGATCAGATTAAAAATTCGAACATTCCTTCTCTTTCATACAATGACGGAGAAAAATGGAATTTTATCGGTAATGTAGTGGAAAGTGTACAAACTACAGAACACCGGCATCCAACATTTAAAGAAAAAATATCAGAAATGTCCGTTCATCCGGTGTTTGGGATATTTTTTGCATTCATCGTTCTATATGTATCTTTTTGGATTGTTAGAATAATAGGAGAGGGGTTAATAGGGTATGTCATGGACCCTGTTTTTAATAATTACTATAAACCTTTACTTCATAATCTTTCAGATGTTTTAGGTAGTCAGACCATTATTCATAAATTATTGATAGGCAATCTGGTCAACGAAGGCATTAACTTTGAACAATCTTTTGGAATGCTGAGTACAGGATTGTATATTCCTATTGCAGCTGTATTTCCTTATGTATTTTCCTTTTATTTTGTACTTACCCTCATGGAAGATATAGGATATCTGCCGAGATTGGGTGTATTGCTTGACAATCTAATGCACAGATTCGGACTGCATGGTTTATCTGTTGTCCCTATGTTTCTTGGATTGGGCTGTAATGTGCCGGGTGCTTTGTCGGCCAGAATGCTTGAAACCCGTAAAGAACGATTTATAGCAACTACCTTAATGGCTATAGCTGTTCCTTGTGTTGCACAATTGGCTATGATCAGTGGTTTGTTAGGTAAGTACGGCGCTTCAGGTTTCTTTACACTTTTTTTTATTTTGTTCATTGTTTGGATACTGGCAGGCATTGTTATGAATAAATATGTTAAAGGTGAATCCCCTGAAATACTGGTTGATATCCCTCATTATCATTTTCCTTATCCTAAAATAGTGTTAAAGAAAGTCTGGATGAGAATAAGGCATTTTATTGCTGAAGCCATCCCGTTTGTTTTGTTAGGGGTATTTATTGTAAATATCATGTACATTACAGGTTTTCTTGACTGGGTTGGGAATTTATTTGCACCTTTGATAACAAAGGCGTTCGGACTTCCTCCGGGTGCAATATCTGCTATTTTGGTTGGTTTTTTAAGAAAAGATGTAGCCATAGGAATGCTGGCCCCGTTAGATCTGGGTTTCAGAGAGCTTATCGTGGCATCAACGTTATTAACAATATATTTTCCATGTGTTGCAACGTTTATTGTTATGTTAAAAGAGATGGGGCCGAAAGACATGCTGCGTTCTGCAATTATTATGATTTTTACAGCTTTTGTCGTGGGGGCGGCAGTGAACTGGACGATGGTATGCTTAGGATTTTAGAATGGCCCCGGAATACTTGATTATTCTTTGATATTTACCTTTGCAACGATTCTTTATAGTTGTTTTAACAATTCAATTTTTTCCAACATCGAAGCTTTGTTTATTTGGCCCGGCGCCACTTCATTTCCTGCCCCTCTGGATGCATAAGTAAACGGGGCGCCCATTAAAGGAGCAAGCAAACGTGTAATTTTCCCGTGTTCACCCATTCCAAATGCTACAATATTTTTATATTCTGCGTAAAGAGAAAGGATGCTTGCACGATGTACGTTATTTTCAATAGTGGTTACTATTTTACAAATATCAGCACCGTGTTCAAAACAAATATTTGTGATTTTTTTAAGTTCTTTTATAATGGGTGTTGATTCAAAATTATGATATGAAATAATTACTTTGCAATTATTGGCATGTGCAAATTCCTGCATGTCAGATAAATATTCATCCGGTGATTCCACTTCCAGGTCAACATATGATGCACCCGAAGCAATGGCTGTTTTCAATCTTTTTTTTCGTTCTTTCTCATTGTATTTTCCTGTCCGGCAGGTTGCAATTAGTTGAGGATGTGCTTTAAACAACGATTCGATTTGGCTGATTGTTAGTTCGGATTTGTCAATACGTATCTCTGCAAATGTCTCTAATTTAATTGCTTTTAATAATTCTTCATAAGACAGATCAGCTAAACTAACACAGATCATAGATAATTTCTTTTAATTGTGATATTTCTATGGGATTAATAATCGTACTTCCTATGCCGTTAAGCAAGACAAAATTTATAGTATTATTCTCGCGTTTTTTGTCTTTTCTGATGCTTTCAAGCAGAAGATTTTTAGATATCTGAATATCTGTTGGGAGCTTATAAGCAGCGATAAGTTTTGTGATTCGTTCCGATTCTTTTGTTGTTAACAGTCCCATTTTTTTTGAAATTCTCGCTGCAACAACCATACCCATACTTATTGCATTTCCATGAATAACCTCCGGGTTATTTTTTTCTATAGCATGGCCAATGGTATGGCCAAAATTTAGTATCCTTCTCAACCCTTTTTCTTTTTCATCTTTTTGGACAACTTCTGATTTTATGGTGAGTGAATTGGAAACAAGTTTATGTAATACATCAATATCCCTTTGTAATGCGCCTGGTGTATTTTGTTCAAGATATTCAAACATTGATGCATCCCGGATGCATGCATGTTTTATGATTTCAGCAAATGCTGCGATGAATTCTTTTTCCGGAAGGGTTTTTAACATTTCCAGATCACATATAACCCATTTGGGTTGGTTAAATACACCGATCATGTTTTTATACCCCATGAAATTCACCCCATTTTTACCGCCTATGCTGGCATCTACCTGGGATAACAAAGTGGAAGAAACAAAGCCAAAATCAATTCCCCGCAAATATATAGATGCTGCAAATCCCGTTATATCGCAAACAATTCCTCCGCCTATACCAATTACAAAAGACGACCGGTCTATTTCCAACTCTACAAATTTTGTGAATATATAATTTAACGTATCAAGTGTTTTTATTTTTTCACCATGACCGATGATTATGACTCCCGAGGTTTGAGGAAATTGATCTTTGTAAAGGTCATGAACATGTCCGTCTGTGATGATCACAGTTTTAGTATCGGGCAAATATTCTGAAAGCCTGGCCAATTGCTCACCTAATACTATTTTTGACGTATGATGAGGAGTTTGAATAATGAACGTTTCCATGATATATCAAACTTTATAGTTGAATGATACCTTGTCTAACTGTTCATTGGCTTTTACTATTTTTTCTTCCATATTTTTTTTATATGTAATTACTTTGTTTAATATTGATTCGTCTCCTGCACCCAATATTTGTGTAGCTAAAATACCGGCATTTTTTGCACCATTCAATGACACTGTGGCAACAGGAATTCCGGGAGGCATTTGCAAAATTGAAAGGATTGAGTCCCACCCATCTATTGATATAGATGCTTTAACAGGGACACCAATTACCGGTAAAGGGGTTACAGCTGCAATAACACCGGGTAAATGAGCAGCACCACCGGCTCCTGCAATAAAAACCCTTATCCCTCTTTCATAAGCAGTTCTGGCATATTGAATGGCTTGATCAGGTGTGCGGTGTGCTGATAATGCTTTGATTTCAAATGGAATTTCAAAATCATTTAACACCTGGGCTGCCTGCTCCATTACGGGAAGGTCGGAAGTGCTTCCCATGATAATACTTACAAGTGGTTTCATATTATTAAGTTACTAAGTTTTTAAGTTACTAAGTTATTAAGTTAATAAATGTTTGGATCATAATGTTCGATAACGAGGCTTGCGAAGCCTTCCCCGTATGGAAGAATGACTGTATCGGGGTTAGCGGACATTATGGACAAACACTAAATAATTAATGCTACAAAAATAATGAAAATGAGATCAGCAACGATGGGTTTTTGAAAAAAATGATAAATTGTTGATATAAAAAATTACCGCTTAATTTACTCTTGGAATTCAAAATTTTGTTATATTGCAATGTTAAATTTATTCGTATTTTTTTGTGTAAATCAATGGCTATCAATGGTTTATGTGAGAAATAGTAATTTTATTCATTCATTTAATTTATAAATAAAAAAAGCATGTTGAATATTGTTTTATTTGGCCCTCCGGGGGCAGGGAAAGGAACCCAGGCGCAAAAGATTCTTGAAAAGTATAATCTCGTGCATCTTTCAACAGGAGATATATTAAGAGGAGAACTGGCAAAAGAAAGTAAGCTGGGATTGGAAGCAAAGAAATACATGGACCAGGGAGAATTAGTACCTGATAATGTAGTTATTGGCATGATTGAATCAAAAATTGATAAAAACAAAAATGCCAATGGTTTTATTTTTGATGGTTTTCCAAGGACTAAAGCACAGGCAAAAGCCTTGGATGAACTTCTTGATAGTAAAAAAATACCTATCACAGCAATGTTGAGCCTTGAAGTGGATCATGACGAACTTGTCAAAAGGCTTAAAAACAGAGCCTTTGAATCAGGTAGAGAAGATGATAAAGACGAATCAGTGATTGAAAACAGAATCGAAGTCTATAAAAAAGAAACTGCACCCCTTATTGACTATTATGAAGAACAGGGTAAATATTACCCGGTGAATGGGGTAGGTGATATAGATGAAATTTTTCAAAATTTATGTAATACCATTGATCGTTTATAATATTTGATTATTAAAAACGTTCTTTAACGCCGGATGAATTTTATTTATCCGGCGTTTATAAAGATTGTGGCAACACGTACATGATTATAAAAGGTTCTTTTGTGGCGTAGTTTACAAATTACGCCGAGCATTCAAATGAAACAAAAGGCCGTATAAAACTAATTAACTCAATTATAAACAAATGAAACGCCCATGATTAAGTTTTAAACACACTATTTATCCCGTATTTTAATCCATAGCCGTTAACTTTAGCAAAGCAATA
>CAYMKE010000042.1:0-16665 GCA_964390955.1 uncultured Bacteroidales bacterium
TCTTTGTCCTGTCTCTGTACGTCTCATTAAAATGTATTTTTTCCATAAGAATATACGATACTGTATAAGCTCATTTCTTTGTTTTTTATTTAAAGTCATGCGTATATTCCGTTTTTAATTGCTTTCTGAAACAAGGGGTGTGCTCCGCGTAAAGAATGTTTTAATTCATAATCCGAAACAAGATGAACATCTATTATTATGTTGAATTGATACTTCCAATCGTAATTCCGGTTAACAATAATAACGATATCATAATCCGAATATTCGGTTGCTTTGTCTGTAGCCTGCGACCCAAAAAGGATAACATCTTTAACATCATCTCCGAAACGTTGTATAAGCTTGTTTTTTAATTGTTTTAATATTTTGTTCGATTTGTGTGTCATGCTATACAAATTTTATATTTTATTATATTTTATCATATTTTATATGTTTTTCTACATGGATAATAAAATCTTTCATTTGCTGATACCATTCTTCAACATCTTCTTTGAAATATTCTTTAATATCGCCATAATCCACATCGGTACGGCGGGAATACGCATCTCTGAATATTTTTCCAAATTTAACCGGTATGGTTCCGGTTTTTATAAATCCTTT
Source organism: uncultured Bacteroidales bacterium (assembly GCA_964390955.1). Lineage (GTDB taxonomy): Bacteria > Bacteroidota > Bacteroidia > Bacteroidales > JBBRXJ01 > CAYMKE01. Next base: position 598 of record CAYMKE010000042.1, read on the forward strand.
GTTGAACCAGCCTAATAATTGCTGATGCTTTGATGTTTTAAACCGCTGTTTTACTGCAAGTGCAGAGACAATGTAAAACATGCCATAATAAATCCTATTAACAGCCAACTTTAACCTGTTATTTTTCAATAAAAAAGAAACTTCTTCAAGCGCTTCATGAGCTTGTTCAATCCTGTATTTAATAATTTCCGACCTGTCCTTTTCATTCAGTGTCATAAATGAACTCCTTGTTTAATAGCATCCTGGAAAATTGGCTGTTTTCCCCGTATAGAATGCTTTAATTCTTGCGTGGAAATGACCTTAAAATCTATAAACAGATCATACTTTAATTCAAAGTCATAGACTATATCTAATATTTTCTCTTTGTATTTCCTGTCATAATCTCTGTTCAGTACAATTAAAATATCATAATCGGAATCCTCATGCATATCTCCGGTTACCTGGGAGCCGAAAAGAATTACATCCCGGATATCATTCCCAAGATGTTGTATTAATTGAGATTTGAATTGTGTTAATAGTTTATTTTTTTCAGCATTCATGTTATTTAGTTTTATCTATTTTACACCATCCAGGTTCTATAATAGTATCTCCATCAATTAAAAACGATTGTGAAGTTGGAAAATTTCCTTTTACCAGTTGTTTGGATTTTGGGATTTTTTCCGAAACAATATATTTTCATACCGTTCCATGAGTTTTTTAAAGCCTTTGGTGCTGTTTAATATTTTTTGCTCTAAAATAATAAATCCTGTTTATATTTCATTCGTTTATTATCAAAATCTCTTTTTTCACCATCTCACCATCTAAATCCTTCACCACCACACCTTAAACGGCTTATATTCTTCCATCCCCAATACATGCTTGCATATTTTAAAGCATTCGAGTTTGATTAGGTGTTTGGTGTTTGGTGTTTGGTGTTTGGTGTTTGGTGTTTGGTGTTTGGTGTTTGGCGCGCAAACATTGTGAATAACATATCATATTACCGAATGAGACCAAGGCATTTACCTCGTTGGCTGGTGGCTGTTTGCTGCGTTTGCGATGGCATATAAGATAGTAATTGATGTGGGTGCCGGTTATGTTCATGGTTGTTTGGTTTATGAGTTTGTGATCTGGTGATCTGGTGAATTGGTGAATTGGTGAATTGGTGAATTGGTGAATTGGTGAGGTGGTGTGATATGATAAGGGTCAGTAAGGGCTTAATAGATCATTAACATCAATATCAAAATTATTATCTGTATTGTTGTGTCTTTCGTCATGTTTCATTTGTTCTGCTATTTCTTTACAGGTATTGCAGTAACCCGGGAAAGGGCATTGGTCTTCTTCATAATCACAAAATTCAATATGATTAGTACCAAAAGACAGGGCGACATGTGATTCGCTCCAGAAATCCCATATAAACGAATAACGCATGTGCAATGGAAATGCTTCAGGAAAGTCAAGCACAAAACTGTAATTTAACAGTAGTTTTTCCAGCTCTTCAGCTAATAATGATTGTTGATCATCGGTTAACTGTTCCGGAGGTGGCAGTACCATGACATCAATACCTGTTATCTCAGATATAGGTTCTTTCTTTCCATACATGTATTTCTCTACATACGATATGTCCTCCAGTTCTACATCATAGTCCGGGTCGGCATCATCCCAAACCTCATGGGGCGGGCGGGTATTCCAGCTCGCCGCCCTGATATCTTCTAAAAGTTGATTAATATATTTTTGCATAATTGTAAATTATATATAATCTTTGAATTCAAAAATAATAAATAATAACATGAATAATTATAAAGAATTGCTAAATGTTTGCCAGGGAAATCAAAAAATATCCCGTGTTGTGGTAGATGAGTTTTTACTCTATTATGCAGCTGAACGAGATAAACTTAATCAGGAAATGAATAAGCGACTGGCACGGTATAAGCATATTACCTCAAAGATACAGAAAGAGTGGGAAAGGATGATAAAGGCTCAATACATTGCCCACAGGATTTTTAAGGAAGGTGGGCTAATAAATAAATACTTAAACCACAGTGCAATAAAACAGAGGCCAACTGAAGAAATAAATTATCTTAAACAGACAGCAGCGTATCCGTGGCGTTTCTCTTTCAGCATAATCAAAAATAATCCGGCCGGGGATTTTTATGAGATGGTGGATGTATTCAGAGAAGAAGAATTTTTACTTTATTCGCAGGGTGTAAGCAATATATTAGAAAAAAATGAATGAATTCATGAACATGGCATTGCCGGATATTAATGCCGGGAGACAACCGGATATAGCATCTTTAGCACAAAAAGCAGGGATTGATGTTGAGACAGCACAAGACATCATAAAAACTGTTCTTAATAAATTTGACAAAATGAAAAAATAATAATTTATGAAAAACGAACAACTTATAAAAGATTTATCACTTGCCCTTATGCATCTGACTGGATGGGAGGAAGAAACCATCACAAAAGAGGCCATTTACAGGGCATGGAAAGGGTATGATTTTGATGTACTGGATACATTAAGGGATGAAGGATTAATAGATCATTCTAATAAGGCGAAATCGCTTTACCTGATGCAAAAAGGAGAGGATAAAGCGAAGGAAATTGTGGAAAAATTGAAGAATGTTTTATGAATAGTTGAGTAAATAAATGTATCATTTTTAAAAGATATCAAAACTGTTTTTTAATTTTTTTTCATTCAATCCACTAAAATAATCATATATTTTTCCTTTGCCAGTTTCTTGTTTTCTAAATTTATAATATTGCAGATATTTAAAATCCTGGTAATTTTCATTGTATTCAAAATATTCTTTTAATTCATTGATTTTATTTGAATAAACAGTAATAATAAATTTAGACATGATGCCATTTAATATCTTATGTTCCCTGTTTTTAGTATTATAATCAATATTTTTATTTTGTATTAATTGCAAATAAATGTTCCAGATTTTTTCCCCTGAAACTTTATTTTCGTCTTCGTCTGCAAAGCAATTTTTTTCTTTGATAAATTTTCTTTCTGCTTCTTCAAAATTATAATCTATTCTGTCCCGGAATTGATAATTTAAAATATCAATATCAACAGGAATAAATACAGGATTACTATCATTTTCGATAAGCCGGAAATCCCTGTTAATATCATGGAAATTAAGTTTTTTAAATTTGTTTTTGTATTCTGTAAAATCTTCTTTTCCTGCCTTACTTATTTCTTCTTTGTTAATTCTTTTGATTACCTCGCCATATAACTTTTTAAATTTTTTTTCTTGTAATAGTTTTTTAATTTCTTCAGGACTGTAGTTTTGTGCAATCTTATACCGGAAGTCCTTTCCATAAATAGTTTTTGGTTCATTAATTCTAAATAAATATAATTCACAATCGCGTTTATTCACATTCCGGTTTACACGTCCTGCTAATTGTTCGTCACTATCAGGCAATGACTGGTTTTTAAAGCCTAAATCCATGTCAATGTCAACACCAGCTTCAACCACCTGGGTGGTAATCAATAACACTTTCTTGTTCCTGTTGCGCTCATCTTTAATGAAATTGATTATTTCTTTTCGCCGGGGTTCAATAATTGTACCTGACAAAACAAATATTTCAAATCCCTGGAATTGGTTATTTTCAATTATATGGTCATAAAACTCTGTTGCTGTTTTTTTAAAGATAAATTCAATAATGGTAAAGACACTTTCTCTTGCTGCATCTGTCCTTTTTTTTGCATACTCTTCTGATTTCCTATATGAAAATTCAGCTAATTCAGGAATGTTAAGTTCTTTTTTATTTAATAATTCCATATTAAATTTTACACGTTGACTAAAATTCGGATTTTGAAGATATTTTTTTTGTGCATCAGGAATAAGGTGGTGAAAGTTTATTAATTCTTTATCAGATAGAGCAATGCTCCCTATTTCTGGTAAAGTAGCCGACATGATGATAAACCGTATATTGAAAAAACAGGCGTAATTGGAAATAAAATATTTTATCTTGTCCCAATGTTTGGGGTTGTAAGCCTGTAATTCATCAATAATCACGATTGAATTGGCGAGACGGTGCAATAGATAATTGGAGTCTTTTTTGTTTGATTTTAAAATATCAAAAAATTTTACATGGGTCATTAATGTTATGGGATAGTTTACAAATAAATTGTCTATTTGATTTTTTAACTGATCCCCGTATTCAGCATGTTCATCATCTTCTTTTTGTTTGGTTTGAAAACCTGCTTTAGCATGCACCTGGGTAACATGTTGGTTGGATACCTTAAACGTTTCTTTTATAGAAGCAAACGTTTGGGTAACAAGTGTAGTGAAAGGGAATACATAGAATATCTTATTTATTTCTTCATGTTGTTCCAAAAGTTTTATTACAGCCGCCATGGATATGTTTGTTTTACCTCCGCCAGTGGGGGCTTCAATGTAAAATATCCTTTCTTCTTTATGTTTTTCAATTCCGTTTATCACTTCAGCAGTTAGTTTTTGCCGAAGTATATTTAAATTATAATTTGAAATTTCCTGAAGATTTGGAAAGGGGAATGACAGGTAATGATCTGTATCATTGAATAATTTTTCATTAAAATCTTTTGTTGACTTGAAAGAATCGCTGAGATGCTTTTTCAACCGTTGATCCAATAAGCCAAAATCTTCATTATTGTTAAATTTTAGGCCATTCATATATTCCGAAGTGGCATAATAGTCAGATGCCGTAAGTAATGAATAATTCAGTTTTAACAGGGTAAAAAGTGCGAAAAAATTAAAATCATTCTCACTGGCAGTTTTATCAAAAAAAGTCCATAAGTTTTTCCCTGTGTCCAATTTTTCGTGTGCGATAATTTGTCGAGAAAGATCCTGGATATTTTCAAACTCTAAAATATCTAATAAATGAACAATCGAATTAATTTTTTCCTCTGCAAAGTCATAATCTTTATTAATAAAGCCCGAGTGGTGTTTTAATATCGGTATGGTGAACAGAAAAGTGAAGCACCATAATAAATTTTTGTCCCCATTATTATAATCCGTTTTATAAATTTTATTCGAATGGTGGTTTAGGAAAATATAAGCACTTAAAAAAGAGTGCTCAGTGCCAATTTGTATTTTAATTTCAGGGCGAAAAGCAGCATTATTTAATTTCTGGATTTGAAAATTAGGATTTACTTTTCCAAAATCATGAAAAATAATTGCAGAATAAAATAACGCTTTGATATAGGCTCCTGTTTCATTATTATTAAAAGATATTTCACCAATTAATTTATCAATGGTACTTTCAATTCCATGCACCTTGGTTAATAATTCAAAATAATGCTCAACACGGATAATATGTTCAAATAATGGTTCTTTTTCTTTATTTGACTGCATATGAGCCAAATAACTTGTTTTTTCTTCAAAAAACTTTACAATTGGTTTATATTTTAATGAAATATCGCTAAAAGACCTGAATGATTTCATCTGTATCAAATTTTATAAATTCATGGCCCGTTTTATATTTAGCTTGTAGCATCCAGTCGGTAAAAGCAAAATCCCTATATTCATATTGAAATTGTTTTTCTGCTATTTCTGTATATTTTAGGGGGAGTCTTTCAAAATAAGAAAAAGTATTTCCCGATTCTGTTATAAACGGCACAAATGGTTGAACATCTTTATTCGGACTGATGGGTTCGCTTTTAATAAAAACTGATTGAATCCTAAAATTATCTGCTGGATAAAAACTTTCAATATTTTCATATACTCTGTAGTTCTTCCACCACACTGAGAACTCATTTTTTCCCAAGTAGGGCAAATATTCAGCAATATTATGAGACAAATGATCATCAATATTTTGATGGGTTTCATTTTCAGTCTCTAACAAAAAATAACACGTGTACGCTGGGGCAATAAGTGTCTGTTCCGTTATCATCAGGTTTCCCCCTTCTTCTTTGCTGGCCATGCCCGTGGTATTATTGTAAGTGATTATGGTTTTTTGAAAATTTCCATTTTCATGACGAAGAGGTTCAATTCCCAATTTAATGTCTTTTAATTTGGTATAATAATCTGGCAGAACCCCTTTTTCTTTAAAACCACTTTCGCCAATTATTGCCCCCAGGATCCCTAATAATGCTGGTTTATGGATCATGTTGAATGTTAAATATACCGGCTCGTTGGTATCGGGCTTTTTTAACATGCCGAAATCGGCAAAAAGGTCTATGGATATTAGTTTTTGCATTTTTAAGCGTTTAAAATGTTTTCAATAAATGTTTGTAATGAATCATATGCCACTTCAAAGGGGGGTAACTCATCTCGTTTTATTTGATGTTGCAGGCTTTTTTCCCATGCCCTCTCAAGTAATTCTCTTTTCTTTTCATTAATCAATTGATTAATATCCGAAACATCAATGTTTTTCTGTTTTGCTTTTCGAATTAATAATTCTTTGATTCCAGGGTATTCCTGTGTATTAATGTATTGACTGAAATACCAATTATCATAAATATCTCTTGGGCGGTTACGTTGTGCAAGTGAGCGGAGCTTTTCTGAAACTATTTCTTGTAATGAATAACAGGTTACTTTTTCTGCAATCAGATCTTTATCTGTGTATTCATGTAATATATCCAGATGACAAGGAGAAGATATCAATTGTTCAGAAAAACTAATATCAAATTTTATAGCTGTTTGCCAACGATTCACAGCTAATGGTTTTTGGTTAGGCTTATGATCTGCACCCCAAAACCGGATATTTACTTCATATCCTTGTTCAACATCATGATGTACCTGATTTTTAATTTTCGCGTTTACATCAAATTTAATTCCACTGATTTTACCGGCTTTTTGTAATATTTTTTTTAGAAATTTAGTATCAATTTTAAAATCTTTATTTATTAATGTAAAATCCAGGTCTTCAGAAAACCGGTAATTCTCAAAATAGCATTTTTTCAGGCATGTTCCACCCTTAAACATTAAGTTTTTTCTTATATCATCGAATGAGTACATGGCATTTAAAACATGCCCCAATACCCAATCCTTATCAATGGTTGCCGGGGGCACGCCAAGTTTTTTACTGCACTGGATTATTTCTCTTTGTAAGATCATAGTTAAACTGTTGCCATGTTCAATATTTCATCCGGATCAATATTCATTATCAATTTCCATTTTTTATTGATATGGCCTTTGGGCTCCCCATCATGTTCAAACAAGTTATATTTCTCATTTTTCATTTTCAAAGCATAACCTATGAATTTACTCATCCTTTCTTTTTCAAAAAGTTCTGCAAGAAACCCCAGGCGCTTTGTTAATGATATATTGTTCATTTTACTGCAATACCTTATCATTTTATCAACATTTAACCTGGCATTGTAAAATGCCTTAATGATTTCCGGGTATCCTCCTGAATATCTTGGCATATCAAAACAATCTATGATTGTTTTTTCCTTGTCGCTAATTCTGAAAGCATTGTTTCCATACCCTTCCGTTTTATACCCAAATATTTTATGAGGTTTAAGCCAAATAAAATGATATTGTATCCCCAATACCTTCTTATTGTTCTTTTGTTTGTCCGTCTGTACAAAAATCGTATTGGGGATTTGCTCCGTTAATCCATGGTAATTCATGGCGCTCCAATATGAAATACATGAATTATGCGCAAGGAAACAACCGATTGTATTGGGATTCGAGAATCCATATATTGCGTATTTCCCTCTTTCCAGTTGAATAATTTCATCTTTTTTCATTAGATTCCGAATTGCAATTTCTAACTGATATGAAGATAAATCAACATAATCAATCAATTGTTTTTTTGTAAATATTTCCAGTCCGGTGTCTGTTAAATACTGTAATAATATAGTTTCAATTTTTGTCATAATTTATTACCAATCGCTTTATTATACCATACGAAAATACAAATATAATAAAGAAATTGGTAATCAAAAAATAAATTACAAATAACTGTATATCAATATTGTTTACTTTATTTTATACTATTTTTATGTGTTATAGTTATAATACATGAAAATGGATATAATTAAACACCTATAAACCAAAAATATTAGCTCCTTCAGGTTTATTTTCAATACTAATAGCCCCCTCATTCCTGTATATATCTGTTTTGTCTATTTCGTTTTCAAATTGTTTCAACACGTCAGACAGGCCAGACAAATCCAATACTACCTTCCCGTCTTTTTTTCCGGTTTCCATATTAATCAATGAAGATAAATTGGGCAGCACAACTTTTGAATTTTCTTTTAACTGTACCCAAATCAATAATTCATTTTCAGTTCCCGCCTTGGAAGTGCTATCATAATAAGTTGCCCCGCGCCTCATGGACTCTTTTAATTTATTAATGTCTTCATCGGATAAATCCGGTGCGTTGTCACCTGCCAACGAAACCACTTCTTCAAGGTTTTTAGGATTAACAGAGAAATGGTGGAGGTAATGGCCTTCTTCGAGTTTTGACTGGCGGCCTATGGTTGTTTGTCCTGTTTGTTTTAATTCTTCATCAGAGTTTTTCTTTTCTTCTTTAGGATTACGAAATGGGGACAAAATTTGTTCTGAATAGATATTGTTTTCATGCCATAAATTGATACCATGATTAATTTGTACTGGCCCGTGTATTGAAACGGCAATGTTGCCACCTTTCGCTTTCATTGCAAATGTAGCTCCAAATAGCCTTACATCAATGCATTTTAAAAGTTCAGAGAGTGCTTTTGTCTTGTCTTTGGCATTAATTTCTTCATCAATTTTAAGAAACTCTTTTCTATAATGTTTGTAAGCTTCTTCAAGGCTTAACGCATTGATTTCTTCGTTTACCCTTTTAAAATAAAACACATATTCGCCTTTGCTACCTCCTGTATAAACATCTTTCAGATAATTTTTTACCGTGTATTTAAAAGCCTTGTCTGTTGCATACACGGTGCCATTAGGCAGTGTGCGCGGTTGCCCGCTAAAATCAGCATTGTAATTTGAATTGACAGCTTTAACCATTGCTGCCCCGAAAACTCTGTTTTTAAATGGTGTCATGATTTATTATTTTAAGTTATTTAATATTTATTCATCGTTCAATTCATCCTTCTTTTTTTCATATATCACAGACTCTGCAAAATATCCTGCAAGCAGAAAAGGCTGGAAATCCTTTAAATTTATATCTTCATCAAAAGTCAGAACCTCTTTTGCAAGTTTCTCAAACCTTCCTTTCCCAAAGTCAATGGCATGTTTATATGCATTGATGGTGTTTTTTATAGCTATTCGCAATTGATCAACCCTTGTTTTTTGCAAAAATGGTTCAAGCACTGCATGAGTCTTATTCGCACTTTCGCTTTTGTCAAGCAGAAAGTAAATAATCTGTCCAGCCATGAATGTAAATTCTTTAGGGTCATCAGTAAGGTGTTCACCATCGTTATTAGCGACCTTTCTGCATTTTTCTAATAATTCCGTAATTTTTGATGCCATATTTTCTTTGTTTTTATTATGATTAAAATAATTATAAAGGCTAAACCAAATATTGAGTTTGTTTTTAATGGAATATGTTTTATTATGTTCCTTGTCATGTTGTATGTCATCAATAACCGTATTAAACATAATGTCATGAAACATGGTATTGGTTATTGCCTCTTGTTTTGATTTGTAAATATAATCGTAAAATGATTTTCTGTATTTGTAAAAAAGATTAACAATTGTTTCTGTAGCACCATACTCCGGTTTTACATCAAGTTCATCAAAATATTTAATCCATAACCCATTCTTAGTTTCCTGTATCAATTGTTTATTAATTATGACATTTAATACTCTAGTTTGAAAATCAAACCTGTTTTCTATCTTATATTCTTTTAAAAGCTCACCATCATTTTTGCTTGTCATTTTAAATAACGGTTTAATAGAAGGTATATCATCCATTTTGTAGTGAAAAACCGGAACAAAATCCAGATCAATGATCCGGCTTCCTTTTTGTCCATTATGAAAATAGATCAGGTAATAATTCTGCAAATCTTCTTTCCTTTGATTATAAAGATGTTCAATGATTTCTTTATGGCCTTTTTTAGTATCTGTTTTGTAAAAATTAACAGCTTCTCCGGTTAATTCATTCTCATCTACAAAAATTGGCATGGGATTAGGCAGTATTTTGTTTTTTTGCTGTAAACGGAAAAATTTGTATAGTTTCAAGGCTTCATTGCCATTCACCCTGTAATTTAATTCTACAGGTGCTGTTTGATGTTTTAAAAATACTTTGCTGTCGTTAAACCCGCTTAGGCTGTCACTAATTCCATATATCTTCCCATCGCTGGATTTTACATTATATTTATCTTTATTGTAAAGTTTTTCTGATAAAAAGCGTGTATGGATTTCCTTAAAATCATCAATGGATGGTTCCTTATGGAAAAAGCAGAACAGATAAGCATCCTTTACTTTATTGAATTCTTCATTGCTTTCCAGAAAATCAAACATTTTTGTTTCAACAAACAATCTGAATTGTTTATACCAATTTACATGTTGTTCATTTTTAGGATCAATATATTTTTCTGCTGCTTTAAAGTATGCACCAGCGGCATTTTCAAGTTTGATTCTGGCATTTGCTTTATAAGCTTTCCCTGTTAGCGCTATTCCAAACGGACTGCCAATAGCAATAAAAACCTTAGGCCCGGAGTTAAAACTTTTCATGGCGTTGAGCATCTCTGAATTGATATATCTTTCTAAAAAAGCATTATATAAATTATTTTTTTCAGATTTATCATCAACTTTTAAAACATTATTTTCTTTTATTACCAACCCATCATTTTGGGGTTCAACAAAAGCATAAAACCCCTCTTTTAATTCAAGGTTCTCAGAAAATATTTCCCGGTTATTTTTCTCTAAATACTCAACAAATTGTAATATTTCGTGTATCATAGTTTTTTGTTTGAATGTCTAAATTACAAAATATTATATCCAACATACCATTCCTCATTATGTTTGTCATTCCTGCTTCAATCCTGCCTCTCTCAATTTTTCTCTTAATGCAGGCAGGCGTGGTTTCCAGTTATACAAATTGTCTACAAGCTGATTTAATTCATTATGTTTTTCCGGTATTTCGGAAGCCAGTTTCAGATACTCAATGATCTGTTGATAAGCATGCCGCCCCCGTTCTTTTGTAGCTGTTTTCAGGCATTCATCCTGAAGGATTTGAAAGCTTTCGTTGGGGAAAACATGAGTAATCCGTTGAATAATTGTAGTGAAATTGTATAAATAATCTTTTTGGGTAAGCAGTTCTAATATTTCCCGGTATCTGTTTTCAACTTCAAGAAGTGCGGTATAAAAATTATACTGGTTTGCAAAATCATTTATAAATTTTTCTTTTTCTTCTGGTTGAAGCAATGGACTGAGCTCTTTATAGTATTCTGTTTTTTGAGTTCTGTGTATTAAATCTTTGAGTATATCCTTGTAAAACTCTGTTTCTTCTTCTTTGTCAATATGTTTGTATAAGTATTCAGAGAAATCATGCTTAAACTTGCTTTCAAAAAATATTTTCTTGGCTATTCTTACAAATGCATTTTTGTCATTATTATTCAAATAATACTCAAGTACATCTTTTGCTACCTCTTTGCTTCGAAAAAGCAGCTTTTCGCCATTGTGAAGCCATGCTTCCGTGTCTTCTTTTAAAGTAGAAACATTCATAACCAAAACCGGTAATGTGTTGTTTGTAATTTGGTATTGGCGCATAAGGTTCTCTATTTGCTCCGCTATTTCTTTTTTTCTGCAAAGTTTTACCAGTACGGGCTCAAAAAAAACCAGATACTGTTCCTGGCCGGTGTGATTTTTAGTATATTCTTTAAATATGGCATCTGTTATAGTTATTGCCTTTTTATCTGAGAATACCGCTTTCTCAAGTTGGGAAAGAACACTTTTTTCTATCTCTTTTAACTGTTCGAGAAAGTATTCTTCATGATTATATATAGCTTCACATTCATCCGGTATATCTGCGTTAATACAGGCATTATATGCGCCAACATACATAAACAGGGCTTCATCTATTTTACCCTTTTGAAAATAATCCAATAAAGCACCCTTAAAGCCTTCAAACACTTCTTCTACCATGTCCTCTGCCATATGTGTAATAGCTTCATATTCCGGTATATAGCCACCATGACGCGGAACATAAAATTCCCAATCCGGATTTTCAAAATCTAACATCTCCAGGTCACTTTGTAATGCTTCACTTTCTTGATGTATATATTCAAGAGGATCGGCAATTGCTTCTTCATGGGCATTTTTATCTGTTTGATTAATATAATCTAAGAATTGGTTTCTCAGGTCCGGATTTAATGTGAGCAATTCTTCCAAAAAATTCACTTTTGTTTTGTCCGGTGTTTGTTCAAAATGTTCCTTAAAATTCATAATCATATTATTTTTACTTTTTATTTTTCCACACCCCACACCCCCATACCTCATACCTCATACTTCACACTTCACACACCCAAACCCCAAACTATTCTTCTCACCGAACCCGGCGTAATATCCAAACCGTATGAATGGTTCAGAAGCAATGAGTTGAAATTGAAAGGTATATGCTTTTAATTTGCTTTCGTTTTGTGTTCCGCTTTTTATTGTAATCAGATTAGATTTAGGGGTGTTGAGAAGTTTAAATCCGGCATGGACAGTTCTTTTGTCTATACATTTGTCTATGTCTTGCAAGGTATAAAAAGCATTGTATTTGGTTATAAGGTTGTTTATGAATAATTGCCCGTAATCTTCTTCTTCAGGATGTTTGTATGTGGCATATTTTTGTGCCGGTGTTTCTTTATGACTAATAAGCAGCGGTGAAAGGGTTTTAAACGTTACATTGGGATGAAAATATGGTTCAGGAAGCTTTTCTACAGCCTGCACTGTAAATGATGCCTGTGATTTATTGTCGCCAATAGTGCATTCCTGGTTTTTAAACAACCCTGTAATAAAGTGCCCCAGTGTTTCTATGGGGTAAAAAGAAATGTATAATGACATTTCAGGCTGTTTAATTATCATCCGGTCTTCTTTTATGTTAAAATATTTTACCAATATCCGGCTGAAATTAAACAGGCGAAATTGCTTGTTGCCGTCTTTATAGCCATTGGTGTGCAGCCATTGAGTAAATTCACTGTTCCCTGAATTCAACACCTTATATATCCACGAAGAAACCGGGTATTGATAATTAATTGGCAGGATTGCCCTCTGTCCTTCTTTTGATATTCGTAATGTTAATTTAAATCGCATATCTTAATTTTCATTAAACCCCATGATTACAAACTTACAAAACTATTTTATCAATTTCCGTCAATTTTAAAAATTTTCGGTTCTACCAATTATATTAATGGAAAGTTCAACCATTTATTTAAATAGTGTTTGTCCATAATGTCCGCTAACTTCGTTACGCTTGCCCCAAAATTGCTCATTTACGCCAGTAAACTGCGCATTTTGAGGCTTCGCAAGCCTCGTTATCGAACATTATGATACAAACACTTGACTCTATGGACGGGCTCTAAATAGCCCCAAAGCTTTTAGATATACACAAAGGGGAGTATAGATATTCCTTTCTTTTTATTCCGGTTAGCAAAAACTTATGCCTGATCCCACAAGTTTATTAAGGGGACTTCTATAAGCATTCCCGTAATATTTTATAAAGTATAACAGTGTTGCATAAAACATAACCAAACAGTTTTTTAAATAAAAAATAAAACGTAACATTTTATCATAGCACTTAACAACCATTATTTAAATATTTTATGAACAGGTAAAACCATTTCACAATCGTTTTACCTGTTCATCATTAGATAAAATCATTTACTCCATCCGTTTTGAGTGTAGAGGGCGTTGATTTCAAATTCATTTAACACCCGATTATAAATCCTGATATCATCAATTGTTCCTTCCCAATATCCATTACTCCAGGTATTTTCTCCAATTCTTAATTCTGTTTTTGTAGACCGTAAAAGTACATCACTTGTATTGGTTCCAACGTATTCACCATTAATATAATATTTTGTTTCATCTGTAACGTCATCTGCTGTTACTACCATATGTACCCATTGCTGTGTAGGGAATGAATAAGAAATATCATGATCATTTCCCGGCTTAGAGACACTTGTAAAAAAGTTAAGGTCTCCATACCCTTCTGCTCCTCTTACACCAAGTTGATATTGAGTTGTATCACCATAACGTTTCGAAATAATCATATTATAACTATTAATCTGCTCCAAAACAACCCATACACTTATAGATATTTTCTCATCCAAATCAATACTCTCTGAATGTGGAACATAAATATAATCATTTACACCATCAAAATCATAAGCACTATTGTCATTCCCAAATCGGTCGGATACCAATGTGGGGTCATTCCTCAATTCACCATGATTTCCATTCCCACTTTCATCATTGGCATTGCCATTAAAAGGGTATTGAGCGACAAGGCCATTTTTTAAATCAATATTTGACGTATCTCCTGTCCAGCCGTTTTCTGTATAGAGGGATTGGATTTCAGATTCATCCAACACCCGATTATAAATCCTGATATCATCAATTGTGCCTTCCCAATATCCATTACTCCAGGTATTTTCTCCAATTCTTAATTCTGTTTTTGTAGACCGTAAAAGTACATCACTTGTATTGGTTCCAACGTATTCACCATTAATATAATATTTTGTTTCATCTGTAACGTCATCTGCTGTTACTACCATATGTACCCATTGCTGTGTAGGGAATGAATAAGAAATATCATGATCATTTCCCGGCTTAGAGACACTTGTAAAAAAGTTAAGGTCTCCATACCCTTCTGCTCCTCTTACACCAAGTTGATATTGAGTTGTATCACCATAACGTTTCGAAATAATCATATTATAACTATTAATCTGCTCCAAAACAACCCATACACTTATAGATATTTTCTCATCCAAATCAATACTTTCTGAATGTGGAACATAAATATAATCATTTACCCCATCAAAATCATATGCACTATTTGCATTGCCAAAGCGGTCAGATACCAATGTGGGGTCATTCCTCAATTCACCATGATTTTCATTCCCACTTTCGTCATTGGCATTGCCATTGAACGGGTAATACGCGACCAAACCTTTTTTAAGCTCATCACTATTTGTAATGTTGATTGTAATGGTTAGCGTTACAGAAAAACCATCATCTCCGGCTTCTGTTACAATTGCATCAAACGTATAACTTTGTTGGGTCTCATAGTCTAATACGGCAGAATCCCTGACAGTGATCTCTCCTGTTGTTTCATTAATAACAAAATAATGAGCTGCAATGTCGCTTACCATATGGTATCGTAAATCTTCCGAAGCGCTTTCTGCTGTAATAAATCCAACAGATGTCCCCCCGGGGCTTTCTTCAGCTACTGAAAATGTTTGATCAGAAGCCTTTGGTGGTTCCTGGCATGTTTCGCATTCAGGCTCGCATGAATTATTCATAATTAAAAGTAAGCCGGCCAGGCTTAGCAAAGTTGTAATTCGTTTTAAGTTTTTCATAATTTAAACAATTTTTAAAATTAAACAGGTTTTCTTTTAAGACGGAGCACTTTCAAAAAGGTTCCCAAAAAAAATATATTTTTTTTAAAAAAACTTCAGTGACACAGTTACAAATTATGCCAAGCGGTTAAACGTTAAAACTGAAACCCTCACGGACAAAGGTTCTCCATAAATCATGAAAGGCTTATATGAGGGTTCCTTCCGACCTTTAAAAAATAGGTTCTACTACCATTTTAGTGGAAGTTGATTTTGAGTATCCAGAATTCAGAATAGTTTTATTATAAGCTTCACTGATTTTTCTGCCTTTCGACTTCCTACTTCCGACTTCCGACTTCTGTCTTCTAACAATCCTTTTTCCACAATAATTGCAGTAGTACCTAAATTTATAACTTTCCATTAAAATTGCAGTAGTACCATATTTTTATAAGTTATTGATTCACAATACCGGGATCAAAAGCTCTGAGATTACGACATTTTAGTTAAATCTCATAATCCCATAAAGCATTGATTATTAAGTGCTGGATCAGGAGTTCTGAAGTTCAAAATCCCAAGTTCAAAGCTCAAAATAAATCCCAATTTGAGCTTTGAATTATCTTATCGTGTTTTCATTGGCAAATGATAGTTAATATTTTCAAATCAACCGATTTTTAAAA
>CAYMKE010000043.1:0-16608 GCA_964390955.1 uncultured Bacteroidales bacterium
GATACAGTCATTCTTCCTTACGGGACTTCGTTAGCTTGCCCCAAAATTGCTCATTTACATCAGTAAACTGCGCATTTTGGGACTTCGCAAGCCTCGTTATCGAACATTATGATCCAAACACTCGACTTTATGATTTAGTTTTTTTGGAATAAAGTTTGTTATAAATATTAAGTAACAATTCTTTAAATCATGCCTTATAAATTCTTTTTATTAATTAACATTATATTATTAATAGTTTCTTGCAGGCAAAAATCAAAACAAAGCATCTTGAAAAAACAAAATAAAAACCTGCTACCCGGAGTTATACTTTTTTTAGGTGGTGATGTTATGACTGGAAGAGGAATAGATCAAATTTTACCTCATTCTGTAGATACTAAATTATATGAAAGTTTTGTAAAAGATGCTCGTGAATATGTTTATTTGGCAGAAAAGGAAAATGGCCATATAGAACAACCTGTAAATTATAAATACATATGGGGAGATGCAATAAACGTTTGGCAACAAAAAAAAACCGGTTTAAAAATCATAAACCTTGAAACTGCGATCACAAATCATCATATACCTTTTGCTGGCAAGGGGATTCATTATCGCATGCATCCAAAAAATATTAAAATTCTCACAACAGCAGGAATCAATGTATGTTCACTAGCCAATAACCATATACTCGATTGGGGAAAGGAAGGATTGATTGAAACCATTAAGACATTAAAACAACATAATATAGCTTATACAGGAGCAGAAAAAAACGCACAACAAGCCACAGAACCGGTGTCTTTGGAAATTGATAATACCCGGATAGCCATATTAGGAGTAGGGGCGATTTCCAGTGGGATTCCGGAATCATGGGAAGCAACCTCTAAAAAAACAGGTGTAAATTTAATTACAAAGCTAAACACCAATAGCATCTATGAAATTGAAAAACAATTACAAGCGCATGACTCGCAAGACATTATAATACTATCAATTCATTGGGGAGGAAATTGGGGATATGACATCCCTGATCAACACCAGCAATTCGCTCACAGACTTATTGATTCTGTTGGAGCAGACATTGTATACGGACATTCTTCACATCATCCCAAGGGAATAGAAGTATATAAAGATCGGCCTATTATATATGGAGCAGGTGATTTTATAAATGATTATGAAGGCATCGGAGGGTATAAAAAATACAGGGGGGATTTAACCCTTATGTATTTTCCAACAATAAACCCAACTACAGGAAAACTTATTTCCTTAGAATTATTTCCTATGAAAATTAAAAATTTTTCATTGCATCATGCATCAGAATCAGATGCTGAGTGGTTATTTAATATGTTAAACAGAGAAGGTCTCAAATTAAATACAAGCGTTATGCGAACGCAAAACCATTCATTTAAATTATATTGGAAATAATCTTCTTATGATAATACAATTAATGATATTACAGCGTGGTATGCAAATGGATTTTAAATATTCAAAATGGTATAATAATTGAATTGAATATAAAAATTAATCACCTTTAAACCTTTTATATTATGATTTTTAAAGACAGAGAAGATGCAGCATTAAAATTAGCAAATAAATTATATCATTACAAAGATCAAAACGATACAATAATATTGGCATTGCCCCGTGGTGGCGTTGTTACGGGTGAAGTATTGTCAAGAAAACTTCATCTTCCGATGGATGTAGCCATGGTGAAAAAATTAGGCCATCCCGGGAACCCAGAATTTGCAGTAGGCTCTGTAACGTTACAAGGATTTCATATTGACCAAAAAGACATGGTTTCGGAAGAATATGTAAAAGAGGAAACGAAAAAAATTCAGGAACTCTTAAAACAAAGATACCGGAAATATAAAGGAGATACACCTCCCTTTGATTTAAAAGGTAAAACTGTGATTATCACAGATGATGGAGTCGCCACAGGCAATACCATGATCAGCACTATTCTTTCAATACGTGCAAATGATGTTCAAAAAATGGTTGCAGCAGTTCCTGTTGCTCCTCCCCAAAGTTTACATCATATAAAACAGGAAGTTAATGAAGTGGTATGTGTACATACCACTGAAGATTTTTTTGCAATTGGGCAGTTTTATCAAAATTTTGATCAAGTTGATGACGATACTGTAATTGAAAAATTAAACCAAACACATTCAATAGAATAATTTTTCCTGAATAATGATAGGATTATTTTGGCCTTATAAACCAAATCTTAAAAAAAGTATATATAATTGAACTGTTGAGAAATTCTATCTTATTGATAAAAACCCTTAACATAATAACATATGGATGCAATGATACAAATAAAATTAAAAGAAGTGACACAGGCGCTGCTTCTGCAATACGTGGAGCTGTGGAAAAAAAAGAAATAATAAAAGCTGTGGTATCACGTGGAGGGAGACCGGATATGGCAGAAGATGCATTAAATAAACTTAATACACCGACCTTATTGATTGTTGGAGAACTCGACAAAACAGTGATCATGCTGAATGAAAATGCTATAAAAAAAATTCCGGGAGAGAAAAAAATAGAAATTGTCCCAAATGCCAGCCATTTATTTGAAGAACCGGGGGCATTAGACGAAGTAGCACGTTTGACTGCTGATTGGTTTGATCATTATTTGGGATAAATGTATCTTATGGATAAGAAAATGTCTATACCTAATATGTCAATTAATTTAAGAATATAATAGCTTTTTAGAGCCGGGTCATAACTTTTAATAAAAAATTTAGTATTTTCGAAAACACAATAAAACCTATAAAAGATTAATTCTATGAGTCGTATTATTATTGTATCCAACAGATTACCATATAAAATAAATTTGAACGAAGATGAAATAGATATACAACCCAGTGTAGGCGGGTTGGCAACGGGGATGAAATCGTTTTATAAAGACTATGAGAGCTTGTGGATTGGCTGGGCCGGAGTGGATAAAGATGCAGTGAATAAACAACAAAAAGAAGAAATAAAAACAAAGCTGGAAGCAGAAAAATGTTTGCCTGTTTACCTTGAAAAAGAGGATGTAGATAAATATTACTATGGCTTTAGCAATGAAACAATATGGCCTCTGTTTCATTATTTCACCGAATTCACCACGTATGATTTTGACACATGGAATGCGTATTACCGGGTGAATAGGATTTTTGCAGATAAAATTATTCAAAACCTAAAGGGCAATGAAAAAATATGGATACATGATTATCACCTGTTGCTTCTTCCTTCTATGATCAAAAACAAAAAACCCGATGTATCCATTGGTTTTTTCCTGCATATCCCCTTCCCTTCTTTTGAAGTTTTCAGGATATTACCATGGCGAAGGCCTATAATAAAAGGTATGTTAGGTGCCGATCTTATCGGATTTCATACATTTGACTATGTACGCCATTTTATTAGTAGTGTAAGACGATTAATGGGCTATGATATTGATTTTAATAAAATTACACTGCCCGAACGCGTGGTTAAAGTGGATGCATTTCCTATGGGCATTGATTATGACAAGTTTCATATAACAGCTGAAAACGTTAAAAAAAGATCTGTTCATGATAAATCAGAAGTGCATAAAGAAATAGAAAAATACTACCTGATGTTTCCGGAAGGGAAATTAATCCTGTCCATAGACAGGCTTGATTACACGAAAGGCATCCCAAACAGGCTTGAAGCCTATCATCATTTTTTACACAAATATCCGGAATTCCAGGGAAAGGTCACCTTTATTCTTCTTATGGTTCCCTCGAGAAGTAACCTTGAAGAATATCAAAACATGAAACGTGAAATTGACGGATTGGTTGGGAAAATAAATGGCGAATTTGGTTCAATTAACTGGACTCCCATTTGGTATTTTTATCGCTCCATGCCGTTTGAAAACCTCATTGAACTTTACACCTATGCAGATGTTGCTCTTTTAACACCGGTACGGGACGGAATGAACCTGGTGGCAAAAGAATATATAGCGTCCAAAATAGACCAAAAAGGCGTACTGATATTGAGCGAAATGACAGGAGCATCACAGGAATTAAGCGAAGCACTTATCATCAATCCAAACAATATGGATAAAATAGCAGATGCTATTCGTGATGCTTTGAACATGCCTATTGATGAACAAATTGAACGCAACACCATTATGCAGGAGCGAATCAGCAGATACAATGTTGTAAAATGGGCAAAAGACTTTATGGGTAGGTTAGATGAAGTGATTGAACTTCAGAAGAAATACCTGGCCAATAAGATTGATGATAAAATGATCAAAACAATTCAAAATAATTTTAAACAATCTGCCAACAGAATCCTTTTTCTTGATTACAATGGCACATTGATTGATTTTAAAGAATCACATAAAAAAGCACAACCCGATAAAGAATTGCTTTCTGTTTTGGAAGAATTAAATAAAGATGAAAGAACCAAAATAGTGCTTATAACCGGATGGGACAAAGATATGATTGACCAATGGTTTGGGAAGGATGATTATTACCTGATCGCCGAGCATGGCACCTGGATAAAACAACCAACCAAAGGATGGAAATTGATAGAACAACAAAATAATGAATGGAAAAACAATGTCAGGCCCATCCTTGAAATGTATGCAGACAGAACGCCCGGCGCCCATATAGAAGAAAAGTATTTTTCATTAATATGGCATTACAAGAAAGCAAATCCGGAAATGGTTGCCATCCGGGTAATGGATCTAAAAGATGAATTGAGCAGCCTTGGGGCCAATCAGAATTTTGAGATCATGGAAGGAAATAAATTGATTGAACTCAAAAACAGTGGAGTAAATAAAGGGACTGCTGCCAGCCGGATCATTGAACTCAATGACAATGTATTTGACTTTATATTAGGCGTTGGTGATGAATGGAGTGATGAATATTTATTTGAAAACCTTCCCGAGCATTCCTATAAAATAAAGGTAGGGTTTGGTAATACAGCCGCTCAGTATAGTATTGATAATTATACACAAGTAAGAAATATGTTGAAGTCTTTTATAACGTAGTGTTTGTATATAAAGGCAAACTTTTGTATTACTCTAAATTTAATTTCAATAAAATACTCAGCCCATTAGATTCTTTACACAAATTGGATTTAAACTTCATATCTTTTCTAATAACTGGTTGACAGATAATCAGTATTTGAATCAAAAGTTGCCAGTTGGCAATTAATCTAAATTTAGAATAGAGCCTAAACTTCTAAACTTAGCAACTTAGCAACTTAGTAACTTAATTATAAACAGATGAAACCTCCATGATAAGGCTTTTAACACACACGCGCATGATTATAACCTGATAACCTCAATTAACTTAATTAACTCAATTAACCCAATTAACTTAATAACTTAATTATAAACATATGAAACGATCAGGACATGCCGATTTACCACTCCATTATGGCAAAGTACCTCCCTGGCTCTATGAACGAATGAATAAATTGGGCAGAGCTATTATAGAAGCCATAGTAGAAGAATATGGCACATCTGAGGTGTTAACCCGGTTAAGCGATCCGTTTTGGTTTCAATCATTGGGAAGTGTGATGGGAATGGATTGGCATTCCTCCGGCATCACGACATCGGTGATGGGAGCATTAAAAAAAGCCGTCAATCCCATTTCCAACCAATTAGGGATTTATATCTGTGGCGGCCGTGGCAGGCATTCAAGAAATACACCGAATGAAATACTTGCTATTGCAGATAAAACAGGGATTGATGGAAATAAACTTGTCCGCAACAGCCGCTTAAGCGCTAAAATTGATAACACGGCCATACAAGACGGGTTCCAAATATACCTGCATTCTTTCATATTGACAAACAAAGGCGAATGGGCTGTTGTTCAACAAGGCATGAGCGAAGCGAACAGGCTCGCAAGACGATACCATTGGCATTCTTCGGCTGTAAAGTCATTTGTAGAAGAACCACATACTTCCATATGTGGCCAAAACCAGGGGGTTATCTTAAATTTGACGGATAAACTTGCTTCTCCCACGCGGAGCGGGATTTTGTCTGTAACACATGAACAGCCGGAAAAGATCACAATAGAAATGAATAAACTTAGTCTTCCCTCCTATCATGACGTTCGGGTATCTGATATAGACCTCAGGCGGTTGGGAAGTACATTGGCTTTAGCACACGAACATCATTATGAAAATTTTGAATCATTGCTTTTACATAAAGGGTTAGGCCCTAAAACACTGCGTTCATTAACATTAATAAGTGAAATCATTCACGGAACCCCTTCCCGCTTTAAAGATCCTGCACGGTTTTCTTTTGCACACGGCGGCAAAGACCGTCAACCCTATGCTGTTGAAACACATGTATATGATGCATCAGTAAGGATATTAAAAAATGCCGTAAATAGAGCCAGGATAGGCCATACCGACAAACAGAAAGCATTGAAAAAATTACATGAGGTAAGCGCTCAACTCGAAAAACAATTCACCCCAGACGCTTCAAAATACAACGATTTTGTAGAGCATGAAAAGGTTAATGCTTATAAATATGGAGGCCGGTCTGTGTTTGGAAAAGAAAAACCACCTGCTAAAGAAGGGCCGCAACAATTAAAACTTTTCTAACCTGTATTATTCATAATGCAGGGTAAATAATATAAAGCCCTATTCAATCATTTTTTTAACCCCGCAAGCCTATAATCTTATAGCCTGCGAGGTTACTGCCTGGATACAAAGATGCAATACATGGATCCTATGCATTCATATTTTGCCTCAATACTTGTTCTATTTCTTGTGGTAATTGTGAATACACATCTTCCATTTCTCCTTCTGAGATGTATCGTTCTTTTAATGTTTTCAGGACAATTTCAATGATCTCGGTTGTTGATTTATCCCAATTAAACCGTGATTCTCCATATTTGGCCTGCTCTTCTTCCACGTATTTGGCAAACTCATCCATTGTCCTGATACGTTCCGGTTTTTTCTTATACTTCCAATTATCCATGTAAATTGCTTTTAAAAACATGGGCAATTGCGCTGCAAAGCTTAGTGATTCGCTTACCGTTATACGGTCTCTTAAAGCATGTAATACCGATCTGAGTATAATGCCTGTTTGGCTTATGTTATCCGGATGGCCTAATTCCTTAGCCAAATGACGGACAAATTCATTTCCTTCGTGTGCAAATTTATCAAAATGTAATGCCATAATCATAGAATTTTAGTTGTTCAACAATCATTTTTTCTAAATTAATACATGAAAAAATTATGCCAATGTTAGGTCATATTAATAATTATTAATTGTTAATTATTAATTGTTAAATTCAGCTCTACATCAAATATAGTAACAGAAAAACAGAATACAGATATTATAACCTTCTTATTACCATCAATAACTTTATTTTTTTCTCACCAGGTACTTATTATCCATTTTGATTGTGTCATTGCCGGTAAACGTGACTTTAGTATCACTGGAGGAAGGCAAATCATATTGGACAAACAATGGCCATGCAAGCCTTTTTTCCCATATTCTGAATTCAAAATTAGAGGCTCGTTGAATATTGGATATCCAAATATCACCGGGTTCCAGGAATTGTTTGACATATTTATTCTCATTCAGTTGAACAACCCTTCCTGTCATTCTCTTGTATTCTTTTTCAATGGATATTTCAATGCCATTGAACATATTATTCCCTTGTATTTCCCATGTCCCTGTAAATTTCTCCAAGGGTACTTCCTGCATTTGATCACACCCGTGTAAAAATATTCCAAATAGAAACGGCACGGCCAGTATTCGTTTTATAAGACATCGTTTTAACTTCACTCGTTTTCTATAATTATGCTTCATTTATTTATTATGATATAGTATTAAATGGCAATACATGAATAATTTTATTAAAAAAATTTTTTTCATTTGAAGCATCTAATATTATAATTCCTTAAAGAGCTCCCCTTCCCTTCATTGTCAGGTATTTATTGATTAATTGAATGGTCAGGCCATCGGGTTCTGTTAGTATGCTTTGAATACCATAAGCCTGCAATTCTTTGGCAATGAGTTTTTTCTCATACATAAATTTTTCTGCAATGGTCTGAATATACATATCTTCTATTTTTTTTGCATGCACATTGGTGAGTTTTTGTATTTCTGTATTTTTAAAGATCACAACCAACACGAGATGTACCGAAGCCAGCTTGATGAGGTAAGGCAAATGCCGCCTGAGGGATGTTAATGACTCAAAATTGGTGTATAAAATCAACAGGCTCCTGTGTGATATGTTGCGTTTGATACTGGCATACAATAAATCAAACGACGACTCATCAAAGCGCGTTTCCTGCTTGTAAAGGGTTTCCATGATCTGATGCATGGTGTTATTTTTCCGTTCGGCACGTAAAAAAGTGTTGATGGAGGTATTGTATGTGATCAACCCTGCTTTGTCATACTTATACAACACGGTATCCGAAATGATCAGTGAAGCATTAATCGCGTAATCAAGCAGGGTCATGCCCTCAAACGGCATTTTCATAGTCCGTCCCATATCTATGATATTGTATACCTGTTGCGATCGCTCATCCATGTATTGGTTCACCATCAGCTTCGCTCTTCTTGCAGTCGCTTTCCAGTTGATGTTGCGGAATTCATCTCCTTTTACATAATTGCGAATCTGTTCAAATTCTGTGTGATGCCCTGTCTTTCGCACTTTAGTGACCCCTACCTCTGTAAGCCGGTTTGTAAAGGCCAGTAACCTGTATTGGTGCATTCTCAGAAAACACGGGTAAACAGGAACCTGAACCTCTTCCTGCACATTGGTATATTGCCTGCAAATCAACTTTAGATATGAAGTTGTGTAAGCTTTGACTTTTCCAAATTTATACACGCCACGTTTCAAAGGCTTTAAAGTATACTGCATTCGTTTTTCTTCGCCTGCTTTCAAAAAAACATTGATTTTAAAATCCCTGATCTGAAACTGAAAAGGAATTTCATCAATAATCATAAGATGAACAGGAAATTTATATTGATTTTTTACATATATCACTATACTATTATCATCACCGTTCGAAAATTTATTCGGTAGCTCCCTTGATATCAAGACTTTATCTTGTATGAAAAACAACAGATAAATATCCATAAAAAGCAATAATCCAAGCACTAAAAGAGCTATTTTGGCAATAACCCAAATGAATTCATAATAAAAACCAGCTGTAAATAAAAGAATTACAGCAATAATGGCAAGATATAACCGCTTCGTGGTAAATATTTGTTTAATTTTTTTCAAATCTCATATTTTTTTTGGCTTTTTAGTTAAACTTCTTTATTCGTAGTCTTTTTAGAGATTTTTTGAGACAAAATCCTCGGAACTTCCGTTATAAAAAGAAGATAAGATAGGCACCATTCTTCCATGTAATGTAATTGTTCATGAATGTGAAGTCAATACCGTGAAAGTTGCATCAATTGATCCGGTAGTTTCCATGCAGGCAATTGATAATGATAGTTTATTAAATACAGCTCAATCAGTAAGAGAGAAACTGAATAATGCAATCAATTCAATATCAGCATAAAATACTGATGCAGTAAAATCAAATACCCAATTGAAAAACAATTCAACCGGGTATTTGATTTTGAGGTATGTCAACGTTATAAATAAATTATTGACTATCATATAAAATATTTGATCCGGTCACGTAATCATAATCCGAAGATTGATCATCACGAATTCCAATCCAATCATCATCACCTGGCGAGGTGATGTCTCCGTCTGCGTTGGTATCACCTTTTTTTGTATCGTCTTTATAAGAAGTAAAATAAACCCCTGGCCCGTCATAATTTTTAAGGGAAGAAATGCCATCTGTCAACACCATTTTACTATCCGGCTTAAATTTCAGCACTACATTATCGCCCAATGTCAGTGAAGCACCAGACCGGATGTGCCAGTCATTATCATCAATCACAAAAGGTACTTCATTCTCTTCCCAGGAACGGTGAGCAGTAATATTATTTATTGTCTCAACAAAAATACCATTGTATTCATTTGTTTCTGATACATTATCCGGGTTGTGGAATACATTGCTGGTATCTATGTCAAATTCACAACTGATGGATAAAGGCCTTTTGTTGTTATAAAAAATATTATTTTGGATGATGGTTCCTGTGCCTGCATCGGATGCATCCAGCACACCTATATCACCTGCTGGAGAGGTATATCCTCCGTCGTTGTTTATGAATTTACAATGTTTTACATGAATATTACTGCCATAAATCGTAAGTGTAGAATTATATGTTGATTCTCCTCCATAATAAAATTCACAATATTCAAATTTGGAGCCGTTGTATGAATTGGTATTGATATACCCCCAGTCTTTTGGAGCCGGAGATGTTAAATCCCCGTCGCCGTTTTGATCTCCCCCATGTGCATCATCTTTGTATGATGTAAATATAATAGGATTATCAGCTGTTCCTTTAGCGATAATGGTGCCTGACTGACCAAGCTTCATGTAAGGGCCGTCATTGGGATGGAATTTTATAATGGCACCGGGTTCTATCTCTAAGGTATTGTTTACATGAAAATCATATTCTTTGATGATGTAGATAGAATCTCCTGACCATGTGGTTACCTGGTCTATATCATCTTCTATAATGACAACGTTGTTGGTATTTGTGTTTTGATTGTTATCGCTGTTATTATCATCATCGTCATTGTCATTGTTTTCACATGCGATGAATAAAGCAAAACACAAAATCAAAAGGTATGATAGGTATTTCATGGTTTTCTGATTTTTAGTTAAAAAAAAATTTTTTTATGTTCCAAATTTAGCAAAAAATCGGGAATATTGTATGGTGAATTTATTAACACTGATTTGTCAGAAGAACATCCGTAATTATAAATAGAGTCCGTCCATAAAGTCGGGTTTAATTCATTATTAATAAAAAAATGATTTTTAAAACCAATTAACGTAACCTCTTCTCTCATTTATCGTATTATTTAATTGTTTATTAATTTATTAACAAATGAGCCATGAAACATATACACCATTTAACCGGTATTATATTAATCATTTCAGGGATATTGTTCAGCTCTTGCAGCTCTACCAACATGTTAACACTGAGTGTCACCGAACCTGCTCCGGTGTACCTGCCGCCAGATATTAAAAAGATAGGCATTGTCAACAGGAGTATACCGACAGATAAGACAGAAAAAAAGTTAGATAAAATTGATAAGATTTTATCTGCCGAAGGGAAAAACCTTGACAGGAAAGGGGCAGACAATGCCATTCATGGAATTCATAACGAATTGAATCGTAATGATAAACTGAAAGAAATAAAAATTATAGCAGATCCCAAAATAAAAGGCTCGGCTATGGGTGTCTTTCCTTCTGCACTTTCATGGGCAGAAGTGAGTCGCATTTGCAAAGAGACGGATGTTGACGCTTTGTTTGTACTATCTTTTTATGATACGGATACAAAAGTTGATTACAAACAGGTACCTATTGAAATTGACGGGCCCATGGGGTTAAAAGTTCCTGCTGTTGAACATCATGCCAATGTTCAGACATTAATCAAAACAGGCTGGCGTATTTATGATCCTGTAAATAAAATTATACGTGATGAATATATCATCAACGAAAAAATTATGTCAACCGGAACGGGTATTAATCCGCTTAAAGCAATTGAAGCCGTAATGGGCAGGAAAGAAGCAGTATTAGATGTAAGCACAAACATAGGGCATCATTATGCTTTGCGCATCCTTCCTTACAGGATAAGAGTTTCGAGAGATTATTATGTCAGAGGCACTAATAATTTCAAAATTGCAAAAAGAAGGGCTCAAACAGGAGATTGGGATGGCGCTGCAGAATTATGGGAGATGGAAGTGACCAATCCGGATCCTAAAATTGCCGGCAGGGCGTGTTATAATATGGCCATTATTAATGAGATAAACGGAAATCTTGATAAAGCGGTTGAATGGGCATCAAAAGCATATACCGATTATAATGATAAACAAGCATTGCGATACCTGAAAATATTAAAGCACCGAATCAGAAAAAATGAACAGCTTAAACGCCGGGAAGAATAAAATTTTCTGTATTTTTATCGTTTTATAAGTAAATATTTGAAAAATATCAGCTGTTTAAAGATATATTATATCATCCTGATGGTTCTTTTATTGAATTCATGCTTTGTTGAATGAACGTGTAAACCTGTCCGGTTTTTCAAATGGTTTTTATATACTGGTAATTGAAACCCCGGACAATCATTATACAAAAAAGATAATGTTATAGTGTATATCTATAACAGCATAACGAAATTAGTGTATATTAATGGCCGGCACGAGTAAACCCGGCAATATTCCGATACAGCTTATCAACCAATAGTTTTCTGGCTTCAATGCTGGTCCAGGCGACATGCGGGGCAATGAATAGTTTATCTTTATTTTTAACACTTAATAAAGGATTATTGGCATTGATGGGTTCGTTCACGAGTACATCAATCGCTGCACCACCAATAACATCCTCATCTATGGCCCTGGCCAGGTCTTCCTCAACCACGATGCCTCCCCTCCCTGTATTGATCAATAACGCGTGTGACTGCATCATCGAGAGTTGTTTGTATGAAATAAGATGTTTAGTATGTTCATTTAACGGGGCGTGAATGGAAACAATATCAGAGGTGTTTAAAAGTTCTTCAAGGGATAAGCGGGTGTAAGGTTGTTCGGTATTCTTCCCGGATGTTGAATAATAAACGACTTCACATTCAAATGAGCCGGCTATTTGGGCTACTTTACCTCCAATCGTCCCCAGGCCAATAATACCAAAACGTTTATTGGATAATTCCCAAAAAGGTTTTCCGTAGTGTGTAAATAGTGAACTTTGTGCATATGCTCCTGAAAACACATATTCTTTGTAATAATCAGGTTGATGCAGGAGATACAGGATCATGGCAAACGTTGACTGTGCAACGCTATTCGTTGAATATCCTTCAACGTTTTTTACCGGAATATTTTTTTTGGCTGCATATTCCAGATCAATATTATTGACTCCGGTTGCGGCAACACATATTAGCTTTAATTTTGGAGCGGCATCTATTGTATCACGATCAATGAAAACTTTATTCGTTATAAGTATATCTGCATCTTTTACACGCTCTTCCAGTTCCTTCCCGGATGTATCAGGATATACAATAAATTCACCCAATTCATTAATCTGGTTGAGATTATCTACATTTCCTATTGTTTTGGCATCTAAAAAAATAATATTCATGCTTATAAATTATCAATAATTTGTTTATACGCCTGGTCAAACGAGGTCATTTGATATACATAATAATTCAACCAATTCGAAAACATCAGGTGAGCGTGTCCTTTCCAGCGAACGAGAGGTGGTTTGGACGGATCATCATGTTGAAAATAATTATACGGCATATGAATGGGCAATCCTTTTTGAATATCCCGCATATATTCATTTTTCAAGGTCATTGGATCATATTCGGAATGTCCCGTGATAAAGATATGCTTCCCGGAATGTTCTGTAACCATATGCACTCCTGCATCTTCTGATTCAGTTAATATTTCAAGTTGATTTACTTTATTAATATCTTCTTTTGCAACGGTTGAATATCGTGAATGCGGAGCGAGGAAGACTTCGTCAAACCCTCTTACAATAGGCACCCTGCTATTCAACACCTTGTGCTCGAAAACTCCGAATATTTTTTTATCTACTACAAGTTTAGGAATTTTATAATGATGATACAAACCTGCCTGAGCAGCCCAACATATATACATTGTAGAGGTCACCTGTTCATTAGCCCAGTCCATTATTTCGGTAAGCTCCTTCCAATAATCAACTTTGTCAAAATCAAATTTTTCGAGTGGTGCCCCGGTAATGATCATGCCATCAAATTTTTGGTTTCTTATTTCATCAAACGTTTTATAAAATGATTCCAAATGCTCTTTAGGGGTGTTTTTGGATTCATATGACTTGGTCCGGAGCAGGACTATTTCTATCTGAAGGGGAGAATTGGATAAAAGCCTGAGAATATGTGTTTCTGTCTCCCGTTTAATAGGCATTAGATTTAAAATAACAATTTGAAGCGGCCTGATATCTTGTCGTTTTGCGCGTTCTTCACGCAGAACAAAAATATTTTCTTTTGTTAGTTCCTGAATTGCCGGTAAATTATTCGGTATATTTAATGGCATAAACTTTTAGTTTTGGTTACAATTTTACAAAAATAAAATCTTTCTCATAGTAAAAAAAAATTATTCTATCCCTTTTTTTTTAATTACATTTGTTTATAGATAGTAACGTATGGAACTATTTTATTATTTAATAACATAACATGTTGAATTTAAACTGTATTTTATGAATTTTAAGAATGTGATTTCAGGAATTATTTTTTTTATTTGTGGACACTTGGTTGTGTTGCCTCAAGCGCCTATCGAAAAATCAGGTGATACTATTTTAGCAGCAAATTCAATCAACAATATTCTTTATGTAGGAATTGATAATGTAATTGAATTAAATAATGTCGGGCCTGCTGATCAAATGCTCATGACAACTGACAATGGTAATATTTACAAAGAAGGCAATACATTTACATGCATCCCTAAAAAAAAGGGGGCATCGAAATTACAATTATACAAAGCCAATGAACAGGACACTGTATTGGTAAAAGAAGAAAAATTTCCGACATTATATCTGCAAGACCCTATTGTTACCTTAGATACAGTAAAAACCAGGGGAATGAATGAAGTATCAAAACAATTCATGTTACAATGCGACAGTGTAGGCATTTATATTACCGATGATATTATTGACATTGATAGTTGGTATACTGTTACAGGGTTTACGTTCGGCTATATTTATGGTAGCCACTTTATATCAACTTATAACAGGGGAAAACAAATCAATGATAAAGTAAAAGGATATATAAAAAATATGCCACCTGGACATGAACTTACCATCCGGGTAGAATTAATAACTGAATGGGAATTATCAATAAAAGGCCCGGTGTTCAGGGCAACGATATACTAACTGTTGATGGGTTTGAGTAACTGAAGATATCTAAAAATACTTTTCCAGTATATCTAAAAAGTAAGCAGGAGCTTTAACCGGCTTGTTTTTGTTTTGATCAATAAATGCGAGTGTTGTATTTCCTTTATTAGTCAATTGATTGGATGAATTATAAATCTCGTATTCAAAATTAATTTTCACTCCGGGCATTTCAGGAATGGATGTAAACACGGTTATCAAGTCATCATAATAAACAGGTGCAATATATTGAATATTCAGTGAAACCACCGGCAATATAATTCCCTTTTTTTCCATTTCACTATAGGATATACCAGCCTCTCTTAATAATTCTGTTCTGCCGGCCTCATAATAAAGGGGGTATGATCCATAATATACTACCCCCATCTTGTCTGTATCGCCATAGCGTACCCTTATCTTAAAAGATGATTTTAGCATGTTTATTTTAATGGAGAATTGGGTTCTTTTGCCATTGTATTGTATGTGATCTTATCAAGCAACCCCGGAGCTACCCATTTTAAAAAGACCATAAACTTCCCTTTAAATGTAAGGAAAATGGTGCGTTTACGCTTTACAATTCCTTTATATATTTGATTTGCTACTTCTTCTGCCGGCATTAATAAACTTTCATCTTTTGGGGTTTCTTTTTGTTCTTCCCCGGAAGCAGTAAGAGCTCTTTTTCTGATTTCAGAAGCAGTGAAATCAGGGGCTGCGATCATTACATGCAATCCTTTTTTAAAATTTTCTACCCGGATTGTCTCCAGAAATCCCTGCATAGCGAACTTAGAAGCAGAATACCCGGTGCGTCCCGGCAGTCCTTTAAATCCGGCCAAAGAGCTGACACCAACTACGGATCCTTTTGTCTTAATAAGGTAAGGAAGTGCATATTTTGTGCAAAAAACGCATCCCCAGTAATTCACATCCATTAACCTGCTTAACACGTTTAGGTCTGTTTCTTCAAACGTTGCACGCATAGATATGCCTGCATTATTCACTAATACATCTATTTGTCCGAAATGCTGAATTGTTTTTTCAATCAATTCCCTGCAATCGTTTTCTAAAGATACATCAGTGGGAATGCATAACACATCACGGCTTTTCGCTTTTAATGATTGTTCGATCTCTGATAATTTATCTTTATTTCTTGCAGCCAGTACGACCTTCGAACCTTTTTGAGCAAACAGTTTGGCACAGGCAAGCCCTATACCTGATGAAGCGCCTGTAATTATGATGACTTTGTCCTTCATGAATAAACCCGTTCTTCTTATTTAAAAATGTAAAAATATTAAATTCTATAATTATTAAAAAGAATTATGAAAAAGAATGCTGTATGAATCTTTAAAGGGGACTTTTATAAATTAAAATTATTGATTTTTAAAAAATGAATTTTATATATTTATTTTTGAAAAATATTTATATATTTGAAAACAAATCAATATTATAATTGTTATGATGAACATGAATACAATCTGTCAAAACAATATATTTACAATCCCAACCGGATATATACAAAAATGCTATATATTCGTTTACCCCGTTGAATATTATTCTACGGGGTAAAATCAGCAATTTACAGATATGCATCACTGTTTATATAATAGTCATAAACAAAATGTTTTTGTAGGCATGTTGGCATTCGTTGTGGGAAACCCAGAAACATTGTCAGAATATAAAGAATTTTGT
>CAYMKE010000044.1:0-16529 GCA_964390955.1 uncultured Bacteroidales bacterium
TATATTCTGCTTTTAAATTATAGGCCAACATCAATTCGCTTTACCCCGGCCCTTAAAGGGAGGTGGGTTGATGTTGACGGTTAAACAATTAACATTTAACCATTAACAATTATTTAAAACACCCCATACAACGAATATTTCTCTGTATTACAATACAATGATGAATAAATATTAAAGTGATTTTTGTTGGTTGTTAATTTTCGTTCAAGGTGCAATACAGGATGTCCCGGTTGTATATTAAGATGTTGTGCAACATTCGAACCGGCCGGATTGGCCTTAAAGCGTTGTTCACCTCCTTTGATCTCGATCCCATATTCCAGTTTCAGGGTTTCAAACAATGATTTATCTTCAAATGACCTCCGGCAAAAGCGGGGAACATATATATTCGGAATCACATTTGTGTCATAAAATACCGGTTCATTATTTAGCAGTCGTAGCCGTTCCATGTAAATGCATCCGAATTCTTTTTCTCTTTCTGACAAAGGGAAAAAGAAGTTTTTTTCCCATTTTTTAATATGAGGCTGAACAATGATACGTGTTTTCAGGTTATCCTGTCCGATTGCTGAAGTGGTTCCTGTTATGGATAAAATGCCTATCTCGCTTGGGATTTTGCTTACAACACTTCCTTTCCCCTGATGCTTTTTTATATATCCTTCATTCACTAATGCATCGAGCGCCTTGCGTACGGTTGGCCGGGTAAGGTTGTGAAGAGCGCATAATTCATTTTCACTCGGCAATATGCTGCCTTCAGGATATACACCCTCGAGTATATGCTTTCTTAAAAGCTCATATAATTTTCTGTATTGTGGTATCGAATGCATGCTGTTGTTTTCTTAATATTTGATAACTTGTAATTACAAGTTGAGTGTTAAATGATTGCAATATAATCAAAATATTGATATATCAATAAAAAAATAATAATAATTTAACACAAAAAAACTGCTTGTATATACAAGTAAATGATTTTTTTATTATTTTTGGAAACAAATAATCAAAAAAATAATATGCTATGGCCGTACCGGTAATCATGCCCAAACAGGGACAATCAGTTGAAACCTGCGTCATCAACGAATGGTATAAAAAAGTAGGTGAGGAAGTAAAAAAAGGAGATATCTTATTCTCATATGAAACAGATAAAGCATCATTTGAAGAGGAGTCACCCGAAGAAGGCATACTGCTTGCCCAATTCTTTGAAGAAGGAGATGAAGTACCTGTTTTAATAAACGTAGCTGTCATCGGAAAAGAGGATGAATCGGTTGAAGAATTCCGGCCACAGGAAGACACCTCGAAAGAAGAAGATCAACAACCTGCAGCGCCACAAGAAGAACCCTCAAATGCCAGTGAAGCAACAGAACAGGAACAGGTTATTCCTACACCTTCTGTTCAGCAGGGAGAAATTAAAATATCTCCCCGTGCCAAAAAGATTGCTGAACAAAAGGGAGTACCCATTCAAAACTTACAGGGTACAGGCCCGGAAGGACGTATTATTGAAAGAGACATTGAACAATATCTCCAGTCAGGAGGATCGCTTACCACACCTCTTGCAGAAGCGGTGAGCAAAGAAACCGGCCTGCGGGCTCCCGCTCAGGGTACCGGTGCTGGAAGCCGTGTACGCAAAGAAGACCTTATGGAAACAACGGGTGCAGGCATAACAGGTGATTTTGAATTAAAGAAATTATCCAACATGCGAAAAATCATTGCAGAAAAAATGCACCAGTCATTGCAAAATTCTGCTCAATTGACCCATCATGCAAGCGCCGATGCCCGAAACATAATGAATTTACGGAAAAAGGCCAAAGCTGAGGCACAAAAAGGAAATGCAGAGAATATAACATTAAATGACATGGTGTGTTTTGCGGTTATCCGTGCACTTGAAAAATACCCGGAAATGAATGCACACTTCCTGGGAAATGAAATGAAAATCTTCAAAAACATACATCTCGGCATGGCTGTTAATACAGACCGCGGATTAATGGTCCCTACATTAAAAAATGCCAACCATTTTTCACTTCCCGGATTATCTGCACAATTAAAAATGATGGCAGCAGATTGCCAGAAAGGAAATATAGATCCTGAGCTTTTATCCAGTGAAAGTGCAACATTCACCGTTTCTAACCTGGGAGTGTATGGCATTGAAATGTTTACACCTGTTTTGAATATTCCTCAGGTTGGCATACTGGGTGTTAATACCATCACGCACCGGCCGGGGAATATTGGTGACGGAACCATCGGGTTTGTGCCAAGAATAGGTATATCACTTACTTATGACCACAGGGCTGTTGACGGAGCACCCGCTTCCCAGTTCCTGAAAGAAATTGCAACTCAAATCGAACAATTATCTATAAATTCCTAAAATATATATTATGACATATGATGTTGGAATCATTGGCGGAGGCCCGGCAGGGTATGTTGCTGCCGAACGTGCCGGACAGAAAGGCCTCAATGCAATACTATTTGAAAAAGCCAACCTTGGAGGTGTCTGTTTGAATGTAGGATGTATCCCGACAAAGACATTGCTTTACACTGCCAAACTATATGAACATGCCAAAGAAGGTGAAAAATACGGCATTAAAGCCGGCGATGTGAGTTTTGACTTTGGTAAAATCATGAAACGAAAAAATAAAGTGGTAAAAAAACTCGTGGCAGGCATTGGCAGCGCCATGAAGAAATACAAAGTAGAAGTAATTAATGCTGAAGCAGAAATTAAAAAGAAAGAAGCAGAAAACATCATTATCAGTGCCGGAGGAAATGAATATGCATGCAAAAACCTGATGATCGCAACGGGATCTGAACCCATTGTACCCCCCATTAAAGGATTAGAAAGAAAAGACATCTATACAAATAAAGAAATACTTGACATTAAAGAAATGCCTGAAGAACTCACTATTATTGGTGCCGGATATATTGGTGTCGAATTTGCCAGCTTTTTTGGGAGCATGGGAGCCAATGTCACTGTAATCGAAATGTTAGATGAAATATTACCGGGAATAGACAGGGAAATGAGTTCTATGTTAAGAAAAGAATTGGAAAAGAAAGGCATAGAATTTAGATTGGGGTCAAAAGTAATTGAAAAGAAAAGCAATTCATTGACCATTGAAAAAGACGGAAACACAGAGGTCATAAAAACAAAACATGTATTGGTGAGTGCAGGACGTAAACCTGTTGTGAATGGATACGGACTCGACAATATCGGTGTTGAGTATGATGGAAAAGGCATTAAAGTTGATAAGTATTGCCAGACCAACATCCCCAATGTTTATGCAGTAGGTGATGTAAACGGACGTTCATTATTGGCACATACAGCAAGCCGTGAAGGCGAAGTAGTGGTGGATAATATTTCCGGTAAAAAGACGGTCATGCGATACAATGCTATACCCGGTGTAGTTTACACCAATCCTGAAATTGCAACAGTAGGACTTACAGAACAGGAAGCAAAAAAGCAAAATATTTCCTATGATGTGAGTACACTTCCCATGACATACGCGGGAAGATTTATGGCAGAAAATGAAGGGTTTAACGGGATGGCAAAAGTCATTTCCGGGAAAAAATATGGAGAAATACTGGGTGTACATATGATCGGCAACCCAAGCTCAGAATTTATATATGGAGCAGCCATGGCCATTGAAATGGAAATGAGAATTCAGGACCTGAGTGATGTAATATTTCCTCATCCTACGGTTTCTGAAATATTTAAAGAAACAGTAGTTGCATTTAACGACTAAAAAACACAAAGAAATAATAACTAAAAAATAAAGAATCATGCCTAAAACACAATTCATTGATCCGGTAAAAGCAAGAAAAAAAACAGAAATTTCATTTGGAACAATACCGGTAAATCATTATAATAAAAGTATAGAAGAGGAAAAAGGAAATTTTTCAAAAGAGGATTTGATCAGGATATACAGGGATATGGTGATCATTCGTGAGTTTGAGACCATGTTAAATTTGATCAAGACAACTTTTGAATACAATGGTGTCAAATACAACCATCCGGGCCCTGCGCATTTATCTATCGGACAGGAAGCCTCAGCGGTCGGGATGGCGTATAACCTCGACATTAATGATTATATTTTTGGATCACACAGGAGCCATGGAGAGATTATTGCCAAAGGGCTTTCAGCCATTGAAAAACTGGATGATAAGACTTTGTCTCAGATTATGAATGACTATTTTGATGGTGATATTGTAAAAGTAGTAGAGAAAGGACAAAAAGGCTCTGTTAAAGAATTGGCTGTTGACTTCTTACTGTATGGTACTTTGGCCGAAATATTTGCACGTAAAAATGGCTTTAACAGGGGCCTCGGCGGCTCAATGCATGCATTTTTTACGCCATTTGGTGTGTATCCGAACAATGCAATAGTAGGTGGTTCAGGTGATATTTCAGTCGGTGCAGCGCTTTATAAACAAGTAAATCAAAAATCAGGACTCGTCGTGTGTAATATTGGCGATGCATCATTAGGATGCGGACCTGTATGGGAAGGCATCACATTTGCCACCATGTCACAATTCCATACATTATGGGAAGAAGGATACAATGGCGGCTTGCCTATCATATTCAATTTCATGAATAATCAATATGGCATGGGCGGCCAGACAGCTGGTGAAACCATGGGATATGACATGCTTGCACGTTTGGGTGCCGGAGTAAATGCTGAAATGATGCATTCCGAACGTGTATATGGGTATGACCCACTGGCTGTAATTGATGCATTCAAACGCAAAAAACAAATTATTGAAGACAAAAAAGGGCCTGTATTACTCGATACTTTAACCTACAGGATTTCAGGGCACTCTCCTTCCGATGCTTCATCATACAGGACGAAAGAAGAAATTGAAGCATGGCAAAATGCCGACTCCATTAAAGAATATGGAGAAAAGCTTATAAAAGCCGGCATTGCCTCAGAAAATGAGCTCAATACAATTAAAGAAAACACAACACAACAAATCACTAAAATTTTAAAATATTCCATTGATGATACTATTTCTCCCCGGCTCGACCTGGATAATAACCCCGAAGCCATTGCAGAAATGATGTTTTCCAATGAGTCAAAAGATAAAATGGACGACAGGAAGCCTGACAGCCTTATTCCGTATGAAGAAAATTCACGGGTTAAACAAATCAAAAAGAAAGAACGTTTTGGACTTGATGCAAACGGAAAACCTTATTCAAAAATAAAGACCTATCAATTACGGGATGGAATTTTTGAAGCCATTATTGATCGTTTTTATAAAGACCCGACATTAGTGGCCTATGGAGAAGAGAACCGTGACTGGGGCGGCGCTTTTGCTGTTTATCGCGGCTTAACAGAAGCAATGCCATATCACAGGCTCTTTAACTCTCCCATTTCGGAAGGCGCTATTGCAGGTACAGCAGTGGGATATGCCATGGCTGGAGGCCGGGTAATTGCTGAAATCATGTACTGCGATTTTATTGGCAGGGCAGGAGATGAATTATTTAACCAGCTACCCAAATGGCAGGCCATGAGCGGAAATGTAATCAAAATGCCGGTGGTGATAAGGGTTTCTGTAGGTTCAAAATATGGAGCACAACATTCGCAGGATTTTTCATCCATTCTTGCCCATATTCCGGGGTTGAAAGTTGTTTTTCCGGCTACTCCTTATGATGCAAAAGGATTGATGAACACAGCACTACAGGGAACAGACCCGGTCATCTTTTTTGAAAGTCAACGGATTTATGATATTGGTGAATTATTCCATGAAGACGGAGTGCCCGAAGAATATTATGAAATACCATTGGGTGAACCCGATATCAAGCGAAAAGGTGATGATGTGACCATTGTTTCTATCGGAGCTACTTTATACCGTGCCTTAGAAGCAGCCGGCATATTGCAGGAACAATACAATATATCTGCTGAAGTCATTGATGCCAGATCTATTGTGCCTTTTAATTATGAACCGGTCATTGAATCATTAAAAAAGACAGGTAAAATTGTATTTACCAGCGATGCATCGGAACGTAATTCGTTCTTAAAAGACATGGCAGAAAACATCACAGAACTT
This sequence comes from uncultured Bacteroidales bacterium, assembly GCA_964390955.1. Lineage (GTDB taxonomy): Bacteria > Bacteroidota > Bacteroidia > Bacteroidales > JBBRXJ01 > CAYMKE01. The sequence goes on from CAYMKE010000044.1 coordinate 6,022, forward strand.
GCATTTGATGAATTGGATGCACCTCCGGTGGTCGTAGGGTCAAAAAACTGGATCACACCTGCCAAAGAACATGAACATTATTTCTTTCCTGAAAAAGAATGGATTGTAGATGCGATCCATCAAAAGATTATGCCGCTTAAAGGGCACACACCAAAGCATAATTACACAACCAATGAACAACTCAGGAAAGCAAAAAAAGGCATTTAAATGTGAAAAATTGATAAGAAACATTAAATTTGTCTTATATTTTGATTAATTCGTTGAATTTATAAATTTTAATAAATGAAAATTACTGTTTTAGGAGTTGGTTATGTAGGATTGGTTACCGGTACTTGTTTTTCAGAAACCGGCGTTGATGTAATGTGTGTAGATATTGACCCGGATAAAATAGATAAATTAAGGCAGGGAATTATCCCGATTTATGAGCCGGGATTGCCCAAAATGTTGCAAAACAATATTGACAAGGGGAGGCTTAAATTTACAACCAAGATTAAAGAAGGAATTAAAGGTTCCGAGGCCGTCTTTATTTGCGTAGGAACACCATCCGACGAAGACGGAAGCGCTGACCTGAAATATGTATTGGAAGTGGCCAGGCAAATAGGTCAGGAGATTAATAAATACATGGTTGTTGTTACAAAAAGCACTGTTCCGGTAGGAACATCCGAAAAAGTAAGAGCTGTCATTAAAGAAGAACTTGAAAAACGCAAATCTGATATTCAATTTGATGTTGCGTCTAATCCTGAATTTCTAAAAGAAGGCGATGCTGTAGAAGATTTTTTAAGGCCTGACAGGATTGTTATCGGAACAGACAGCCCTGAAGCAGAAAATACCTTAAAGCGGTTATATAAACCATTTTTGTTAAATCAGCACCCGATACTTTATATGGACATCCCATCGGCTGAAATGACTAAATATGCTGCCAATGCAATGCTTGCAACAAAGATCAGCTTCATGAACGACCTGGCCAATTTATGCGAAAAAATCGGTGCTGATATCAATTATGTCAGAAATGGAATTGGTTCTGATCCCCGTATAGGAAATAAATTTATATACCCGGGCACTGGTTATGGCGGATCATGTTTCCCAAAAGATGTGAAAGCCCTGATTAATACAGGCAAAATTAATCAATACAATTTAGAAATATTACAGGCTGTGGATGCAGTCAATGATAAACAGAAAAAAGTCCTGATCAAAAAGATCATGGAACATTTTAACAATGACATCAATGGCAAGACGTTCGGGATTTGGGGGTTGTCGTTTAAACCGCATACAGATGATACCAGGGAATCTCCCGCTATTGTTATTATCAATGAATTACTGGAGAAGGGTGCGAAAGTTAAAGCATACGATCCTGTGGCAATAAATGAGAGTAGAAAATTATTTAATGACAAAATAGTCTATGGCAAAGACCAGTATGATGTTCTGATCGATGCCGATGCCATGATTTTGGTTACTGAATGGGAAGAGTTCAGAATGCCCAATTTTCCGGTATTAAATCGTTTGATGAAAAACAAACTGATATTTGACGGCCGGAATATTTATGATTCGGAGGAAATGGAAGAAGAAGGATTTACATATTATTGTATCGGACGGAAAAAAGTAGGGTAGTTGGCCGTATTCTGTTGAATTAAAGTTATACAAATAACAGGACACGAAAGATAGATATTGTACAACTAAAATCTATTCCGGAAAATCAAAATAATTCTTCGCATTAAAATAGCAAATATCTTCAACAACTTTACCTAAAAAACTCATGTCATCAGGAAACTCTCCGTTTTCAACATCTTGTCCGATCAGGTTGCATAAAATACGCCTGAAATATTCATGCCGGGGGAACGAGAGAAAACTTCTCGAATCTGTGAGCATCCCCACAAAACGGCTAAGAAGCCCCAATTGTGACAACGTATTTAGTTGGTCAATAATGCCTTCTTTTTGATCCATAAACCACCATCCTGAGCCCCATTGCATTTTCCCGGGTATACTTCCGTCCTGAAAATTCCCGATCATGGTCGCCATGATGGCATTATCCGATGGATTAAGATTATAAATAATGGTTTTTGTAAGCTTTCCTTCCTGGTCGAGCCGGTCAAAAAAGCGCGACATGGGTTTAGCTACTTCATAGGAGCCAATGGAGTCAAATCCAATGTCTGCTCCGCGTTGTTTAAACATTCGGGTGTTGTTGTTGCGCATTGCACCCACATGATATTGCTGTGTCCATCCCTTTTCATGATCCATGACAGCAAATTCATACAACATAGCAGATTTGAATTTTTCGATTTCTGTATTATCCAAATCTTTCTTATTGCGTACTTTCTTAAATATTTTTTCTATTTCTGATTCCGCATAGTCTGCTGCATGCATGGTTTCAAGTCCATGATCGGATAAACGGCTGCCTTGTTCATGAAAAAAATCATGGCGTATGCGAAGTGCTTCAAGAAGGTCTTGATAGCTTTTGATATCCATGTCAGCAGATTTCGCTAATTTGTCAATGTATTGATTGTATGTCCCTGTATCTTCCACTTTCATAGCAGAATCGGGCCTCCAGGCCGGGTACACTTTCTTTTCAAACTGATCAGCTTTGATTTTGTGATGATGCTCGAGGGAGTCGGCCGGATCATCGGTGGTGCATACAGATTCTACATTCATTTTATGCAGAATATTCCGGACAGAAAATTCTTTGCTTCTTAATTTCTCTGTGGCTTCATCGTATATTTCTCTGGCAGTATCCGGATTAAGGATTTTGTCAATGCCCAAAGGATTTTTTAATTCAAGGTGAGACCAGTGGTATAATGGATTTCGCATCAGATAAGGCATTGTTTTGGCAAATTGTTCAAATTTTTCCCAATCGCCTGCATCCCCTGTACAGTATTTTTCATCTATTCCATTGGTGCGCATGGCACGCCATTTATAATGATCGCCGCCCAGCCATACCTGCCCGATATTGTCAAAGTTTTTATCCTCTGCAATTTCACCGGGAGGGAGATGGCAGTGATAGTCTATAATAGGGAGGTCTGCTGCATGACGGTGATATAGTGTTTGAGCTGTTTTATTGTGAAGCATAAAATGCCTGTCCATAAATTTTTTCATATATAATAAGATTTAAATAGGTTTTCAAGTACTACAAAGATGGCAATTTTTATTAAAAAAAGTATGGTACATGAATAAAATTACCTGAACATACCTGCCACTCAAAAATTTAATCTAATTTTGCATTGTTTTTTTTAATTGGAATGATTTATCTTAACATGATATAATACCAACATATAAATGTCAATACTATACTATACAAAATATCATTGCGTTTAAAAAAAATACGAATATCAAAAGGCCAATGATCAGAATGATGTATCTGACTTTTAATATTGAGCAGGCCGTTCTATCAATCTTCTTTTAAGAAGGTAGGAAAGTCCGGACAACACAGGGCGCCATGCTTCCGAAAGGGAAGATGCCTGTGAGGGCATGGTACCGGGGAAGAAAAGAACCGCTCTGCCTTTGGCAGAGTAAGGGTGAGAAGGTGGGGTAAAAGCCCACCAGACCTGGTGGCGACACCAGGTGCTGCCCGGCCCATGGGTTGAAAGGCCATGTATACCGGCATATAAGGACTGCCCGTCCGTTGCCGGGGGGTAGGCCGCTTAGATAAATGATAGAACCCATCTTTGATGGCGACAAAATCCGGCTTATAGGCCTGCTCTTTATTTTTCTGTAATAAATCTTTGAAAATCAATGCATGCCCCTTCCCCTGCTAATTTATTAACTTAACTTTATAAACGGACTCTATTTAGAAAAAACAATGCGCATAGACATTTTAACAGCTTTACCCGAACTACTCGAAAGCCCTTTGGGGCATTCTATCATCAAACGAAGCGTAGACAAAGGTTTGGTGAAAATACATGTACACAACTTGCGTGATTTTTCAACCAATAAACACAAAAAAGTTGATGATTATCCGTTTGGTGGAGAGGCCGGCATGGTCATGTCTGTTGAACCCATTGACAGGGCTATTCAACAATTGAAGGCAGAGCGGGAGTATGATGAAATTATTTTTACAACTCCTGATGCCCCGGTGTTCAATCAACAAAAAGCGAACCATCTTTCTACAATGAAAAATATCATTATTCTGTGCGGACATTATAAAGGTGTTGACCAGCGTGTAAGAGATCATCTCATTACCATGGAATTATCTATTGGCGATTATGTACTTACCGGAGGAGAACTGCCGGCTGCAATTATTGCAGATAGTATAATACGACTTATTCCCGGAGTGATTTCAGATGAAACATCTGCACTGACGGATTCGTTTCAGGATCATTTACTTGCCCCCCCGGTTTACACAAGGCCTGCTGATTATAAAGGAATGAAAGTACCTGACGTATTAAGGTCAGGTAATTTTAACGTGATAGACCAGTGGAAAACCGAACAGAGCCTGAACAAAACGAAAAAGCTACGCCCTGATTTGTTGAATGATGCGGAGGATGATAAGGAATCTTGATATTATGGACAAACACTAATTATATTCTGATAAACATTGCTTTAAGGAATAACCAAGCCTTATAAAAGTTTGAAATTCTATAACGTTGCTTCATTATTGTTTGAACAGGTGCATATTTTATTTTTTGCAGTAGTTTTAAATAATATGTATAAGCCAGAAAAACTCCGCGTTTACTTTTTTTATCAAGAAGTTTAATTCCCTGCAAAGCATTGCAAAAATTAACGTCAATATCTTTAATAATGCTTTCTTTATCCTTTTCTGTAATGTTATAAAAATCAATTTCAGGGAAGTATAGTCTTCCACGTTCTTCAAAATCATTGCCTATGTCTCTCAAAAAATTAACTTTTTGAAATGCCCTGCCTAAATTTTTTGCCTCTTCTTTTAATGCCTCATATTTTGAATTATTTTTTCCTGTAAATACTTTCAGGCACATTAACCCTACAACTTCTGCGGAACCAAAAATATATTCATCAATGCTTTTTAAATTATGATATTTCCGGTATAAGTCTGTTTCCATGCTGTTTAAAAAAGCATCTATCATGTACTGTTCAATATTATATTCGTTCACAACCCATTGGAAACTGTCGATGATTGGATTGCTGCTGATTTTCCGTTTAATGGCCTTGTATGTATCCTGTTTAAATTCTTCGAATAATTCTTTTTGAGGATGATCAAAGAATGTGTCAACAATTTCATCGGCATATCGTACAAATCCATAAATGGCATATATCGGAGTTCTTAATGATTTATGGAATGCTCTGATTCCCTTCGAAAAGGAGGTACTGTAATTGGTTGTTGTGATTTTACTGCATGCAAGATTATTATTTCGATACAACTGAATATTCATATTTCGGTTAAATCTGGTTAATGTTTTTTAGATTGGTTTTTATTAATATCATTGATCATCCGTTCAGTAGTCAGCTTTGAACTAATGACAGCCATTGGCAAGCCAGTACCAGGCAGAGTACTCGAACCGACATAATATAAATTATTATATTTCTCATCTTTGTTTTTAGGGCGGAAATATCCGATTTGACTTAAATCATGTGCCAGCCCTAAACCACTTCCTTTGTATAAATTGAACTTTTCCTGCCATTGCCGGGGATCGAGAATTGTTTTGGATATCAAATGCTCCTGGATATTAAATCCGGAGCGTTCTGAAAGGTCATTTATTATCGTGTCTGCCACTTCGTTACGGTCTTCCCAATGAGGTTTGTAACGTAGATCAGGCACCGGGCACAAGATAAATAGTGCTTCACACCCTTTGGGTGCAGCCGCTGGATTTAAAAATGATGCTACATTTACATAGTAGTAAGGATTTTCAAGCGTGATTGAATTTTTAAATATTTTTGAAGCATATTCCTTAAAATTATTTCCAAGAAAATAATTGTGATGATTCAGATTTGGAATTTTCCCTTTCACCCCCAAGTACATAGTGAATGGCGCTAATGTCCATTTTTTTTTGTATAGTTTTGCCTCAGAGAATGCACGCCTGTGCAGAATATTTCCTCTAAACCATGCGGCATCAGCATTTACCACAAAATAATCAGCAGTCCATATTTTATCATTTTGATCAATGAATCCGGTAATGTTTTGTTTGTCTTTTTGAAAATCTTTAATTTCTACATTGTAGTGTATCTTTACCTGTTCTTTTTCAAGTTTCTGGATTAATGATTTAATAATTTGGTACATTCCGCCTTTAACATTAAAGTAACCGTCATGTTTTAATTCTGTATAGGTAAGCATAGAATAAACAGCAGGAGTATCAAAAGGAGTTGATCCCAGGAAAAAGGCGACAAGAGAAAAAATAACTTTTACTTCATATGAAGAAAAATATCTTGATAATTCCTGCCATACAGAACGAAACATTTTCGGTGCATGATGTAAGGGGACCTTCATTAATTGAAATAAAAAATCATAAAGTGTATTAAAATTTTTTTGAATGATTTTGTGTTCTGTATCGTGAAATAAAGTACCGGTATTTTTTAGAAAGCGTTTCATTTTTTCCTCAAAATCCGGTTCAACCTCTTTAAATTCCCGGGCTAGTTTATCAAGGTTTTTATATATAATATATTGTTTGGGATTATTTCTGAAATTTACAGTATATAATGGGTCTAATTCTACAAATTCAAACAATTGATTAATATTGCAATCACTAAGGAAGTTACTAAACACATAGCTCATGCTAAAAAAGGTAGGTGCCATGTCAAATGTAAAACCATCTTTTTGAAATTGATTAAGTCTTCCGCCAGCCTGATGGTGTTTTTCAACCATTTCAACGCGATATCCTTTTTTTGCGAGTCTCAAAGCAGTGGTCAGCCCGCCCAAACCGGTGCCTACAATGAATGCTTTTTTCATTAATTGATTAAACAATAGATTATTTTAATTTAAAAATAAATTTATTCACAACAAAAAAAGCCTGGAAATTCCAGGCTTTTTTTGTTGTGAATAAATTTCGTATGCTATTCGAGACAGTAATTAAAATACATTGCCCAGCCTGCGCCACCAAAATCTGTACCATCTGCCCATGCATCCAATTCTGTGGTGACAGAGTTGCAAATGTTATTAATGGATATGGTTGTTACTTGTGCCATGGTAACCTGAGTTTTTAATTCAGGTGAATCTTTAACACCGGGGTCTAAAATCACCAATACTTTATGTCCGCAATGAGGAACAAATCCTTCTCCATTATCAAGGGCATCCTGCACCATTGCATCAACAATTGATTGATCAAATGAAAAATCAGCTATTTCGGGGGTTGGTTTTATATCGTCAATCAGGGTCCACATAGCTGCCTGTTCTTCAGCTCCGGTTACACCAAGCTCTGAATAATCCTGGTTGATCATATAGTTTAAGTTATCCAGATTTTGTGGTTTGTCAACAAGCAAGCTTAATAGCATGTCGTCATCTGAATAGCTGGAAACCATGTTCATTTCATATTCTCTCCCGGAATAAATAACATGGTCTAAATCAACACAATTGCCAGGATATGTTCCATTAAAATCTCCTGCTCCTGAAATTGTTGTTTCAAAATAATGCGGCTCGCCCTGATAGCCTACCTCTACTTTTACTTTTTCAGGGGGTAGCAGATTGTCTAATATGTTCACATTTGATTCTCTTTGTTGTACTGTTGCATGAGCCAATATGGCTACATTATTATTTCCACCGGTGCTTAGGTTTTCATATTTATAAGAAAGTACAATAGGATCGTGTGTGGTATTGACAGTGAATTGAGAAATATCAGGATCACCAGTACTTGTAATTAAAACATCGCTTTTTGAAGGAGTGATGGAAACATCTGTTTCTAATAAATACCATCCTTCCGATTCTATGACATATTCAATATCTACGTTTTGTTCATTTTTGGAAACGATTACTTTACCAATTACCTGATCCATATCAGCAATGAGGTCTCTTTCAATTGTTTCGCCGCATACAAGAGGCAATAGCTCAACTACTTTGGGTGTACAGCAAAAGGCTTCCAACTCTGCTGCCGTCATTGTTTCGACATAAGATTGATAACCCGGTGAGGTGATCTCAATGGTGTATTCATCATAATTGCATTTGTAATAGACTTTATTGGGTACCACATCTGATGAGATATCCTGTGTGTACACATAGTCACTTGCAGTGATTGTTATTTCGCCGTCAAGGAGTGTGTTGGATCCTAATTCGGATACACTAAGAGAGAAAGAACATAGATCAACCTGGTCAATCACAAACCATGATAATCCAAAATCTTCAGGTGTGCAATCACAATTCTGAACACACAAAATCTGTACAGTATAATCCTGGCTTTTATCTTTTTCAACATTTAACGCCAAGGGTAACGGGTTGTCAACAAAGTCAGCATATTCAGAACCTACAATAGGCACAGCAAATAATACATTTCCATGTGCGTCTACCAACAGAAATTCTGTGAGGTTATACTGCCCGACAGGCAAAGCAATTTTTTGCGTAAAAATTTCCCCGTTCATTTTGTAAACAGTCAACGGAGTTGCATCAAAATCAGTTGTCCCACCACTGCTGGTTTCAATCGTTACCAGTGCTGAAACAACATTGCTCAAATCGCAATTTGTACTCTTAAGCGTTTTGGAAGCAAATGAAAATGAAATTTCCCCTTTTACATTTTTATCAGGGGTTTCTTCTATTTCCTTTTCACAACTTAAAACCATTGTTAAAGTAATGAAAAGGGCTATCAATTTTGTAATGATTCCTGTATTTTTCATGTTTATAATATTAAATTATACCATATTATTATATTTTTCAAATTTATGAAAAAAAAATGATTTATATGAAAAAATTATCGTTTTTTTTTAATAAAATATATTAATTGTATTTAATTGCGTTTAAAAAAAAAAAAAACAGATGAATCGCCCATGACAAAAAATTAGCTCTTTTCTAATAACTGGTTGATAGACAATCGGTATTCGGATCAAAAGTTAACAATTAACTAATAACTAATAACTAATAACTAATAACTAATAACTAATAATAATCTAAATTTAGAATAGAGCCTAAACCCCTAAACCCCAAACTTCTAAACTTCTAAACTTCTAAACTTAATAACTTAGTAACTTAATAACTTAGTAACTTAATAATTAACACATGAACCATTCTAATCAACCTTTAGCAGACAGGGTCAGGCCCGAAGATCTTGATGGATTTATTGGGCAGGAACACCTTGTAGGAAAAGAGGGGATCATCAGAAAGAGCATTGAAGCCGGTACTATCCCTTCATTTATCATGTGGGGCCCGCCGGGAGTTGGTAAAACAACCCTGGCAAGGGTTATGGCACATTTAACAGACCGGGTTTTCTATACACTCAGTGCTGTTCATTCAGGTGTAAAGGATGTTCGAAATACCATAGATAAAGCCAAAAAACAACAATTTTTTAATCGTCCGAATCCTGTTTTATTTATTGATGAGATACACCGGTTTAGTAAATCTCAACAAGATTCTCTTTTAGATGCTGTTGAAAAAGGCATTATTACATTAATCGGTGCAACTACTGAAAATCCTTCTTTTGAGGTCATTTCTCCTTTGCTCTCACGATGCCAGGTGTATGTATTAAAGCCGTTTGATAAAGAATTATTATTGAAAATGATTGACAGGGCACTTACTCATGACTCTATTTTTAAAAGGATGAACATAAAGATTGAAGAATATGAAGCCTTATTACACTATTCGGGTGGTGATGCCAGGAAATTACTTAATGCCCTGGAGTTGGCAATAAATAACGAAGCAGCCGGTGAAAAGAAAGAAATCGTTTTGAACAATCAAAAAGTAAAAGAGATTTTGCAAAACAATATGGCAATTTATGATAAACAGGGAGAACAGCATTATGATATCATCTCCGCCTTTATCAAATCCATTCGTGGCAGTGATCCGAATGCTGCTGTTTATTGGCTTGCCCGGATGATAGAAGGCGGAGAAGACCCGAAATTTATTGCCAGACGACTCATTATATTGGCTTCTGAAGATATCGGGCTTGCAAATCCCAATGCTCTCTTACTCGCCAATAACTGTTTCCAGGCAATTAATGTTATTGGTATGCCGGAAGGCAGGATTGTTTTATCAGAAACAGCTGTTTACCTTGCTTGTTCACCCAAAAGCAATGCATCATACATGGCTATTAATAAAGCTCAAAAACTGGTAAATGAAACAGGAGACCTCCCGGTGCCATTACACATAAGGAATGCCCCTACAAAATTAATGAAGGACTTGGGGTATTCAAAGGATTATAAGTATGCTCATGATTTTAAAGGGAATTTTACAAAAGATAATTTTTTACCTGAAAAAATTCAAAAAACAACAATTTATTACCCACAATCAAATGCAAAAGAAGAAGATTTTAAAAAACGGTTGAATATATGGTGGAAAGACTGGTATGATTATTAATAAATATTTATCCATAATGTCCGGTATCTGTGTTGCTGTTTGGAAAAAGTATGCTTGAGATATCCCGGAACATTCATACCATTAGCTTTGTGCAGATGCAAGGCGCCTAAGCCCGCAG
>CAYMKE010000045.1:0-16495 GCA_964390955.1 uncultured Bacteroidales bacterium
AAGTGTTTGTCCAAAAATAATATTAAATGTAACACGATATAACCTTTTTTATATGTTTTATAAAAAAACATGATTGTTGTTTTGTTATTTATTTCACATTAACAAAAATCACTATTATTAACATATATTTTTTAAATGTTAAAGCTATCTTATAACACCCTCAAAAACACTTAGTTAACAAAACAAAAATGATGAATATCACCACAAATCCTCTTGAATTCTAAAAAAAAATAAAATTTTAAAAAAAAATATTTTTTGTTATATGAATTTATTTTATAGATTTGTAAATAAATCAACCTAATTCTCTAATCCAAAAAAATGAATAAGATGAAAAAAATCAATTTATTACTTACTGCAATTGCTATGGTGAGCTTTATTTCTTTAAATGCTTGCAAAAGCCAAGGTTCAAAAGAAGAAAAAGAAGAAGTTAAAGACACAACTTCAGTAGCAAAACAAGAAACTAAAAAAGTAGATACTGCTGCTGTAATGGAAGAAACTGACACGACAGAAGCTGACACTGCTGAAATGGAGTAAGAAAACATTAAAACAGGATCAAAGTGCGTATGCACTTTGATCTTTATGTTTTTTATTACTTCTCGTACTTCCCCATTAGTTCTGCTTCATCTATTACATGCTTTCTTATCTGCTCATCAAATTCCTTCATCAAGCCGATTGTTTCTATCCTCTCAACATTTAATGCGTAGATTTTAAAATAATACCTGTGTACACCTGAAGGTGGACAAGGCCCTCCATAATCTTTTCTTCCAAAATGATTTTCAACCTGGTTGCCGGGTACTGAATTCTCCTTGATGCCTGACACATTTTTATCTATATTGTATACCAGCCAATGAACAAAAGTACCCATTGGAGCATCCGGGTCCTTAATGCTCAGTGCAAAACTCCTGGTTCCTTCCGGGACACCTTCCCAGAAAAGTGGTGGATTAACATCTTCTCCTTTACATGTGTATTTATCCGGGATAAACTCTTCGTGACGGAATGCATTGCTGTAAATTTTCATGTTTTATTGTTTTTAAAAGTTAGAAGTTTATGTCCTTAAATAATTCTAAAGATTAATTCAATTAACAAAAATCATGCAATGTTTATCCTGTATAAAATAAAACGAACCATCATTTTCCTGAATTCATCTGTTGTTTTTTTTGAATTCGCTACTTTTGCGAAAGAAAAATATAATAAAACCGTTTTTCTAAAAAAAGTATGCATATGACAGAAAATATTCACAAAGCAGTAAATGTTGTCAGGAATTCAAACTATGTTGTTGTTTTCACAGGGGCCGGCATATCAGTAGAAAGTGGAATACCTCCCTTCAGAGGGATTAATGGTATATGGGCAAAGTACGACCCCCGGTCTTTAGAACTGGATTATTTCTTAAACAATCCTTCCGCTTCCTGGCGTGTAATAAAGGAGATTTTTTATGAATATTTTGGGCAATTCGGGCCCAATAAAGCTCATTACATCATTTCCAATTGGCAAAATAAAGGATATATCAAATCGGTGATTACACAAAATATTGACAATCTTCACCAGGAAGCCGGCAGTAAAAAGGTCATAGAGTTTCACGGGAATAGTAAAACATGTATTTGTTTATCATGTGAAAGCAAATATACGATAGATGAAGTTGATCTTGCCCAGGATATCCCTTTGTGTCATAAATGTAAAGGGATTTTGAAGCCTAATTTTATTTTTTTCGGGGAAGGTATTCCTGAGCCGGCCGGAAGTCTTTCATTCCGGGAAGCAGATAAAGCCAACGCGATGATAATAGTCGGTACAACCGGAGAAGTGATGCCTGCTTCACTCATACCAAGAGAAGCCAAAAAAGCCGGTGCAACAATCATCGAAGTGAATACTCACCCAACTGCATATACAGATTCGGTTACCGATATTTTTTTATGCGGCAAAGCGACTGAAATATTTCAAAATCTGGAAAACTCCGGGCTTAAATAGAGCCCGTCTATAAAGTCAAGTGTTTGGATCATAATTGTTCGATAACGAGGCTTGCGAACTTCAAATTTTTGTACACATAAAGGCCAGGATACATCTCTGATCTTATCAATCAATATCAGGTTCTGTTATTACAAACCTCTTCCCCGCGCAATCGCTTATTGACAAATGAAGAAATAGTCTCTTTCACTTCTTTGATTTTATTGGTTTGCGGTAATGAATCATGGATCAAGTCCAAATACCCACGCTCAACGATTGTTGCAAGGCTTTTATTAAAATTTATATCAAATATCCAGCTTAATTGCAAAAGCTTAAAATCATTCACAGTAATCAATTCATGTTTGTCCACGAGTTGTTGGTTTTTAATGCTTGTAAAGGCCAATGGATTGATATTGTCAGTGTCCGGCAAATCCAACACAATAGACTTGTTATTATCCTTTGAATGATAGTGCTCGGTAACAACTTTGTAAATATCTATTTTATCCGCATCACGAACAAGTTTTGTAAATAATGTTTCCTTTTCATTGAGATTGGATGGGAATTCTTTTTTATTATGGTATTTTACTGCCGTGCAGATAACCTGTTGTTCTTCTTCATCCAAAGAACCTAACACTCCCTGTTCTTGCAACACCTGTACTCCCAGGTCGCCATGGTCTACACTGCCGGCATCTTTAAATGTCTGAAATTCTACATATTGCCTGAAGCGTCCTACATCATGAAATAAACCGGTGATTCCTGCAAGTCTAATTTCTTCATCAGGTAAACAGAGGCTCTGAGCAAGGGCTATAATCTCATTTTTTACCCGTATCGTATGATCATATTTCACCTTTATATTTTTCCCGATTTTTGGGTTATTCGACTTAAAGCGTTGCACATATTGTTCAAAACAATGATTAAGTTCCGCATACTGTGTTGATTGCATATTTAATTTATTCTGTTATTTTTTTGTCACAAAATCACCACTCATTTACTTATAACTGGATGAAGCCAAAAGCAGTGAACAGGTGATAAACGTGAAACGTTTAAAATAAAACTATTTGTGAATAAAATTTTAAACCGCAGAATACTGACGTATTTGAGAACTTAGCGAAGCGATTTCATGAGCCTTGCGAATAATTTAAAATTTGAGCAACAACGAAGAAGTTGAACTTTATAGACAAACTCTAATTAGATTTATACACCCATACAGGAAAATTGTCCTGTGACCTGATGTTTCTTAGTTCGTTAAGCGCTTGCCTGTAATCAGGATAAGATTTAATGGAAACAAGGTTGAATCCATTTCTGGCCTGCAGTATTCTTGTATTATCATAATTATGATTATCTTCCATGCGCTTTTTATACCGTTGTGCATAGCTATCATTCCTGAAACTTCCAGAAATGATATGATATTTATTTTGTGCCCTGGCTTTTTTTATTCTGTCAATTGAGTCGGCTTTGGCTTGTTCTTTAGCCTCTTTTATTGAATCCAGGCGTGCCAAAGAATCTGCTTCTCTTTGCTCAATCTTTTTAATGGAATCGGCACGGCGAATACTGTCTAAACGTGCCTGATAAGCTGCCATCGTGTCTTCGGGCGATTCTTTCCCTAAAATTTTCGTGTTAATAAAATCACATTGTGTAAACATAAAAGGGATGGAAATGATAAGAAAAAATATTACGCGTTTCATGATTCGATTCGGTTTAAATTATTAATAGTTGTAATTGTTTATCCAACATTGTACTATCCTAAAATTTTTATAAAAATATTTATTATATATGAATTATACAAATTTTAATTCAACTTTATTTAACATACAACGGACGATTCCGAATTTTATTATTGTAAAATGCTGTTATACAATACCTTAAACAAATACCATAAATACTCAAAATCAACATCTCCAAAATTCTGTCAGGGATGAGAAAGCAATATGATTCATTGATTTATCCGGCGTTGCATTTTGTATGTTTGGCTGTGTTTTTTATCAAACCCAGCAAGGGTTGTTTACCCCTCTATCTCCTTAATTTCTTTCTTAATTCTTTCCCAGGCCTTTTCATCCATTTTGGCACCAATAGTTTCAATGACATTGCCTCCCATTACAGCTCCTATTTTACCGCATTGTTCCAATGACAACCCTTTTGTCAACCCGTAAATGAAACCTCCGGCATACAGGTCGCCTGCACCGGTTGTATCAACAGGTTTTACATTGATGCTGTCAATCTTTATTTTATTGATGTTTTGTTTAATGAATGAACCGTCTTTCCCGACTTTAACAACGGCTATTTCGCAGTCTTTTGCAATGATGTCAAGGGCTTCTTCCGGTTCTTTACCGGTAAAGGCACGGGCTTCTTCTTCATTGGCAAATACAATGTCAACATATTTTTTTACATTTTCTTTCAGAAACTCAATATTGTCTTCAACAACATTGAAACTTGCCAGATCGAGTGATATTTTTATATTGTTCTCCTTAGCCAGCTTTAAAGTTTTTTCGAGCAGTTCATTGTTTTGGACAAGGTATCCTTCCACATGAAAGTAATCGTAATCGTCAAAAAGGCTGGCTGTGATATCATCTGCATTCAACTCAACAGCAGCTCCCAAATAGGTGGCGAATGTACGTTCCGAATCGGGGCTTACCAGGGTGATGGCTCTTCCGGACGGTGTTGTGCTGAGAGAAAGAATGGTTGAAATATTTTTAATTTCCATGTCTTTTTGAAAAAAGTCACCAGTATCGTCATCACCTACTTTCCCGATATACCCGGTTTGTATGCCCAGGTTAGCCAATCCATGAATGGTATTTGCTGCAGAACCACCCGATGCCTGGAATTTTTCCAGTCCTAGTTCACCTGTTAATTGGAGTATTTTCTCTCCAATGCTCATGTCTGTCAGTTGCATACTGCCTTTAACCAGTCCAAATTCATCGAGCAGCCGGTCGTCATTAATTTTCACAAGTATGTCAACCAATGCATTACCTATTGCCAGTACTTTAGCCATTTTTTTTGTTTTTAAAAATTAAAAAGAAAAAAGGCACTCATTGAGTACCTTTTTGATACTGTTAAATTCCGAATGCTTCTTTTATTTTATCCACATAATCGAGTTTTTCCCATGTAAATGTTTCAAACTCTTTCTTTTCGCCATTGATTTCCACTACTTTTTTGCCTGGTTTGCGGCCCAGGTGTCCATAGGCAGCAGTTTCTTCAAAGATAGGATTTCTCAGTCCAAAGCGGTTTACAATCGCGTTTGGGCGCAAGTCAAATACCTGGCTTACTTTTTCTGCGATTTCAAAATCAGTGCCTGCATTTTTTGATGTTCCAAATGTGTCAACATGTATACTCACCGGGTCGGCTACACCAATTGCATAAGCCAACTGCACTTGTACTTCATCGGCCACGCCGGCGGCTACCAGGTTTTTAGCAATATGCCGTGCAGCATAAGCAGCAGACCTGTCTACTTTAGATGAATCTTTTCCGGAGAACGCACCACCACCGTGAGCGCCTCTTCCACCATACGTGTCAACAATAATCTTACGGCCTGTTAATCCCGTGTCGCCATGAGGGCCACCAATGACAAATTTACCTGTAGGGTTCACAAAATACTTGATATCTTCATCAAAAAGCTTCTGCACATCTTCCGGATAACTTTCAATGACCTTAGGCATCAGAATGTTTTGTACGTCATCGCTGATAGTTTTCAGCATTTCATCATCAGGGGCAAACTCATCATGTTGAGTAGATACAACAATGGTATCAATTCTTCTGGGTTTGCCTTCTTCAGTGTATTCAATGGTAACCTGTGATTTGGAATCAGGTGCCAGGTATGTCATTTGTTTACCTTCTTTCCTTATCTCTGCCAATTTTAACAAAATGCGGTGTGAAACATCAATGGGCAGTGGCATTAAATTTTCTGTTTCATTCACAGCATATCCGAACATCATGCCCTGGTCGCCAGCGCCTTGTTCTTCTTCATTGCCCCTGTCAACGCCCTGGCGAATATCAGAAGATTGTTCATGCAATGAACTTAGAATACCGCACGAGTCGGCTTCAAATTTATATTCGGATTTTGTATAACCGATCCGCCTGATGACTTCACGGGCTATCTTTTGCGGGTCAATGATTGCATTGGTTTTGATCTCCCCTCCTATGACTACCAAACCGGTAGTACAAAATGTTTCGCATGCACACTTGGAAGTAGGGTCTTGTTTTAAGATTTCATCTAAAACTCGATCTGATATCTGGTCGGATACCTTGTCCGGATGTCCTTCAGATACAGATTCTGATGTAAATAAATAAGCCATTTTTTTATGTTTATGGGTTTAAAAATAATTAAATTTTAATATGTATAATGCTCTTGTTTATAGGGCCCTTCAATTGGTATTGAGATGTATTCAGATTGTTCATCAGACAATTTGGTTAATTTCACACCAACATGATCGAGATGGGCTCTGGCCACTTCTTCATCAAGTTTTTTAGAAAGTCTGTAAACATCAACTTCCTTGTTGTTTTGCCATAAATCTATCTGAGCTAATACCTGGTTTGAGAATGAATTACTCATCACAAATGACGGGTGGCCTGTAGCACAACCAAGGTTTACGAGGCGTCCGCCGGCAAGCATGATAATAGAATGTCCGTCAGGAAAGATATACTGGTCTACCTGTGGTTTGACATTTTCTTTGGTTACCCCTTTTGTTTCTTCAAGTTTTTCAACCTGTATTTCATTGTCGAAATGGCCAATGTTACAAACAATAGCTTTGTCTTTCATATTCTGCATATGTTCCACGGTAATCACATCTTTATTACCGGTTGCTGTAACATAAATATCTGCTTCTTCTACCACATCTTCTATGGTTTTCACTTCATATCCTTCCATGGATGCCTGAAGCGCACATATTGGGTCAATTTCAGTAACTACAACCCTGGCTCCGTAGTTTTTTAAGCCTTGTGCACATCCTTTTCCTACACCACCATATCCGCATACAACTGCCATTTTACCGGCAATCATCACATCAGTTGCACGTTTGATACCATCAATCAATGATTCACGGTTGCCATAGAGGTTATCAAATTTTGATTTGGTAATGGAATCATTCACATTGATCGCCGGGAAGTACAATGTACCTTTGTCTCTGCGTTGATATAATCTGTGCACACCTGTTGTAGTTTCTTCAGAAGCTCCTTTTAATTCTTTAATGGTATTTGTCCATTTTTGATTGTCTACTTCAAGAATATCCCTTAATCGTTCAATCAGAGCTTTTTCATCCCATTGAGTAACATTTGCATCCAGGATTGAAGGGTCTTGTTCAACTTCGTATCCCATAGATACCATAACAGTAGCATCTCCACCATCATCAACAATTAAGTTCGGGCCTTTATCACCCGGGAATGATAATGCCTGTGCAGTACACCACCAGTATTCATCTAATGTTTCGCCTTTCCATGCAAACACGGGAATACCCATATCTGCAATGGCTGCTGCTGCTTCATCATTGGTTGAATAAATATTACAACTTGCCCATCGAACATCAGCCCCAAGTTCTACAAGGGTCTTGATCAATACGGCTGTTTCTGTTGTCATATGTAATGACCCCATGATCCGGGCGCCTTTTAATGGTTTAGACGAGCCGTATTTTTTCCGGATATTGACCAATCCGGGCATTTCATGTTCTGCAAGTTCGATTTGCTTATACCCTCTTTTAGCTAATTTGATGTCTTTCACCATGTAAGGGATGCCGGCATCTACTTTTTCTAATTTTGACATGATTTTGTATTGAGTTTATAGTTAATAAAAAAGTTAATATATTAAGTTTTATTTTTTAAACACGAATATGCCCCAGGTAAGGTTTCCTTCGTTTCCACCTTTAATCCAGTGCCTGAGGCCTTTTTTCATGTTTTCTCTGTATTCTTTGGATACATATCCTTCCAGTTTATGTTCATTTTGTTCCAGTTCTTCCAGTACTCTGCCATAATGCAAAGGCAGATTTGGAGCCAGGTCTTCATAATGTTGTTCAGTAAGCCCCACATTCTTTGCTGCTTGTTTGTAGAAAGCAGGCGATCCGAGTGAAGCAAGATTAATCCTGTCATAAATTGGTTGTAACACGCTTTCATCACAATTGTCTGATTGCATAGGGTCCGTAAAAATAAATTGTCCATTTTTTTTCAACACCCTTGCTGCTTCTTCTATTACTTTATACCTGTCGCCGCTATGAAGGATAGCGTCTTCTGACCAGACAATATCAAATGTTTCATCCGGGAACGGAATATCTTCAAAACTCCCGTCAATGACATCAATAAGACGGCCAAGGCCTTGTTCTTTGTTCATTTTACGGCCTCTTGCATTTTCTGTTTCGCTAAGGTTCAGAACCGTTACATGACATCCGAATTTTTTTGCCAGATAACGTGCACTACCGGAAAATCCACCGCCAAGGTCAATGATCTTTGTATTTTCATCAATTTTATCTGCATACGAAGCCATTTGGTCTATTGTCCTTCGGCTGGCAGCAAAAATATCTTCGTCTTCTGTTTGATAAATGCCCAGGTGAAGGTCTTCCCCACCCCATATTTTATGGTAAAAATTATGTGCATCATCGCTATTGTAATAGTTTCGTGCAGTATCTACAACATCTGAATATTTTTTTTCATTCATACTAATCTTATTTTGGGGTTCAAAAATACAATTTTTTTAAATTTCTTCATACATACCTGCCCTGTATGCTTTCATGTATTGTTCACAAAACGGGTCTTTTCCCATAAGTGTTTCTGCTGCTGTAATGCTGGCCATCATTTTTTTATCGAGCGGATTGGTAATGGCTGAATCCAACCCTTTGGAAATGGCCATGGCCATAAATGTCACATTGGCAAGTTTGCGTTTGGGTAGTCCGAATGAGATATTGGACGCACCACATACTGTATGTATGCCGGGAAATTCTTTATTGATTTCCTGAATGGTATTAAAAAATTCCACGGCTAAATTATCACCTGAACCAATGGGTTGCACCAATGGGTCAACATAAATATTTTCTACGGGAATATTATTTTTCACCAGCTCATTCACCATATTATTGGCTATTTTCATGCGTTCGTCTTTGGTATAAGGCATTCCTTCATCGCTCATACACAGGGCAATCACTTTCATGTCAGTTCCTTTTACCACGGGAAGCATTTTCTCCCATCTTTCTTTTTCCAGTGAGATGGAGTTTAGCATGGGTGTCCCTTTATGCACTTTAACGGCCTCTTCCAATACCTTCGGGTCGGGAGTATCAATGCAACAAGGAGCATCTACCACGTCCTGAACGGTGTTGATCAACCATTTTACATATTCTTCTTCTTCGCCGACAAAAATTCCTGCATTCACATCAATAAAGTTTGCACCATGTTCAAACTGGTCTTTTGCCACTTTTTGGATTTCTTCTGCATTTTTTTCTTTGATAGCAGTTTTCATTGATTTTCTGCTGGCATTAATTAATTCACCGATAATGTTCATAATGTTATCCTCCTATGTTAAAAATTCTTTTTGCTGAACAATATGTCCAGGTTTAATATATAAAAAATCAGGTTCATCATAAGGCCCGTGTATCAATTGTCTTAAATATTTACCAGACCCTTTGATTTCAATAAATTCTTTTTTGAAATATACAGCATTTTCCTGTGCACGTTTTCTGTATTTTTCTTCATCCCTCATTCCAGTATTAATGAATGAAATATGTGTATAATTTTTCAGTTCTTCCTGTATGGCGTATTCTGCCATTTCTCTTCCAACACGTTCAGTATATTCATTTTCTAATAAACCCAATGGATCTTTTTCTTTCTCGATCCAGCTTTCGGTTAAATGATATGTTCCGGGTTGTTTATTGAAAAACGAATGATAGGTATTCCGTTCTCCCATCATTAATGCAATACAATCATGTACCTTAGGAATGATCAGTCCCTGAACCGGAGCTTTTACCCCTACAATTCCACCGGAACATAATCCATAGGCCAAAACTACTGTATTGACTTGTTCGTCGCCTGTTACCCTGTCCAGTTCTTTTTGTATTTCAGCCTTCATATTTTGCGGTGCCCTGTGTAGGTTTTGTTCAAGAAAAATGACCAGCACATCCTCCAAGCCGGAAGCAACGATCTCCAGTTCGGGGTTTAAGCTGCCACATGCTATGATGACTTTGTTTTTATTCATATTGTCTTCCCTCTCTGTATTCAAGAGATTTTAATAAAAATTAATATTTATAATGAAGGAATTTGCTGTTTTTCTGAAATTTTCGGGTTTCCCACTGCACGTGCTATATACCGTTGCAATGACCCTTCTTTTTTCACTTTCACTTCCACATAAGGATCTTCTGCCCCTGCATGAACAACAGCTTTCCGGGCTTTATCTTTTACTTTGTCTTCTGCAAATTCGCAAGCTTCTTCAAAATCTTCGATTTCAAATTTTTCTTTCTCAAATTGCACGATGTATGTGTGTTTATCTTCACTTTGCCGGATAAACACAATGGCTTCTTTAACCTCCATCAATGATCCTGAAATGGCTCCTATTGCATTGGCCACTTCGGAATATTCAGGAAGAATAAAATGTGCGTTGACAATTTTAGCGGCTTGTTTTACAAAATACTCGGCTGGAGCACCTGTCCCGATAATGGGTACCCTGCTGTCGAGATTTACAGCCAAAAAGTCGTTTTGCCCCCTGAGAGTTTCCCTGAGCATCCAACGTCCCCATTCTCCATCTATGCTCGTGGGCATCTCACTGGTTTTATTATCCTGGCAGGCAAGAAATATAATGATCTCTTCCACGATCACGTTAATAATATGTTCAATGCTTTGCCGGATAAATCTGTTTTTTTTCAGTTTCGGGAAATGACAAATATAATCCAATGCTGCTTCAGCAGCCCTGGTATCCCACATATTCATATTTCCGTCAATATGAAGAATATCTGATGGTGTGAGCGTTGATGTTTCAATGTATCCCAGCTGCAGTAAATTCTCACATTGCAGATGGCCGGGATGATATACATCCAATGCTTTCACAACTTCTGAAAGTCGTTTTGGCCCATCTCTTAAGAAATCAATAATTTTTTTTAAATTGTCTGATAATAATTTATACACATGATCTTCAGGTGGCCGGTATAAATTCCAGTATTCTATTTCTGTCAGCTTGATTCCCATATTGGTCCTGTTCTTCAGGTCGTAAAGCTCATTGGCGACATGCTCAAACCGGATGGCCATTTGTGAAAGCGGTGTGACTTTTTGTGGCCCGATCACCAGGTTATAATAATCATCCAATGTGATTTTGCTATCGCATCCTAATGAAATGGTACGGATACTGGCAGCTTCTACTGCAGTATGGGTATCTCCAACCCTTGCTCCTTCTTCGGAAACGACAACCCTGGCATTTTCAACCAGTGCCATGTCAGTGGTAGTACTTCCCACGTCTATTACAAGGGCATTATTTTTCTTTGACAAAAACCGTCCACCAATGGCGCTGGCTGCAGGCCCTGACATCACAGTATCCACGGGTTTTTGAATGGCTTCTTCATAGGGCATGAGTGTTCCGTCACCACGTACGATCATCAATGTTGCATTGATTTTCATCTCTTTAAGTGATTTTCTTACAGCACCAATAAAATCATGCATGACGACCACCAATGAAGCATTGATCGAAGCGGTTCCTGCCCGTTTGATCGAATTGATCTTGGTAGAAAGCTGATGGCCCATCACCACCGGTAAAGTGGTGATTTCCCGGATAATTTCAAAGGCCCTTTCTTCATGATCAGGGTTCAGGGGGCTAAAATAACCCGAGATGGCAATGGCGTCTACTTCATGTTGATATGTTTTAACCCATTTTTTTATGCCTTCTTCATCCAATGATTTTTTTTCTGCACCCTGCGCATTATGCCCGCCATCAAAATATCCTACTTCACTTGCAGCTAAGTTTTCCTGCATATTATAATCTTCCACAAGTTCCCGGTCATATCCGATCAATATCAATCCCACCCGGCGTGCTTTACCTTCGGCAACAGAATTGGTGGCCAATGTACTGGAAATGCCGACAAGCCTGATGTCATAATCATCGCTTATCTTGAGCTTTTTCAGTACATTGATCACTCCTATTTTTAAATCGTTCCGTGTAGTGAGGGTTTTAGCACTGCTAATCACCTTACGGGTACGGTAATGCAATAATGCTCCGTCTGTAAATGTTCCGCCTGTATCAATTCCAATTACATATCTGTTCATATTTCTCCTTCCTTCGTCTTACCTACCTCCGGAACTAATAAAAGGGATTATTAGATATTAAGCGCCTTGCTTTTTAATGCGTTCTTCGGCTTGTTGTAATATTTTTTCAATTTCTTTGTCAGCTGAGTCAGGTACTTTGGAACGAGGCCCTTCATAATTATTGATGATATCGCGTGTTTTTTCAATAATCCTGTCTTTCATTGTTTTACTTCCTTGTGCCACCCAGTCTTCATAGCTGTTTCTGTCCATCAAAGTAGGCTGCCAGTGCTGCCTGAACCATTTCATGGTATGGTCTTCATAAAGATAATGTCCACCGGATCCAACATTTTCAATGACATCAACAGACAATGTTTCTTTATTTACTTCAAGGCCTCTTTCAATAACGCGTGCCATGCTGATGAGTTCGTCATCCATGACGGTTTGGAATATATCTCCGGTCATCCCCGATTCAATGTATCCATTGTCATGTACAAAATTAGCCCCACTCATCATGGCAGCATTGATTGAAAGGCTTGCTTCCATTGCAGATTGCATGTCCATTGATTTTGAATCGGTACATCCTGCTGTAGAATACATTGGAAGCCCGCAATAATGCACTACTTCTGTTAATGCAGCGCTCAAAAGGCTCAATTCCGGTGCGCCGTATGAATATATAGAACATTTCATATCCAGGATGGATTGTACACCACCCACGATAATGCATGTTCCGGGATTAATCAATTGAGAAGCAATGACCCCCACCATTGATTCTGAGAGAGCAACTACCAGCTGTCCGGCATGTGTAGCCGGAACAGTACCACCACCAATAGCACAGGGACTGTATACCTGAGGAATCCGGTTTTCAGCACAATACATACATTTATCAATGGCATGGAAATCACTTACCAATGGTGAGATGGGTTCTCCATAAAAGATATAATTAGGCCTTTGCCTGAATTCTTCTTCGCCGCCAGCCATAGCAACAGCCATTTTATGAATATCGCTGCATCCATCGCGATTAAACGACCAGCTCATGATGGGTGTTGTGGTATTTCTAATCATATCAGCAAATTCATACACATCAGCCAGGCCATTGGTCACATCACTGATAGAACCCAATGACTGCACATATCCCATATTGGGTAATGCATCACAAACACGTGCTACAATTGAAGCATCTTTTCTGACATATTTTCTGCGTTCTAATGTATCTGTATCAATAAAGTTAGGTGGTGTTGGGCCGGGGCCAAAATAACTTCGTTTCTTTTCAATGACGATACGTTTTGATATATCTCCGTCCCATGGATATACCTCTGTTACCGGGGGAAGAGTTGACAATGCTTTTAAAATCAATTCCGGAGGAAAATAAACACGGTTATCATCTACTTTGCAGCCATTTTTTTTGAATAACTCTTTTGCTCCTTCATGATGGACATTTGCTCCGGTATATTGTAATGTACGCATCATTCCATTAAAAATCCGTTCTTTTTGATCTTCTGACAAGATCGAAAAATATGGAGATTGCTGTATGGTAAAATTTGTTCTTGTACTCATATCTTTAAATGATTTTTATGTTCAATATTATGATTAATTAATGATTATGAATGCCGTTTATCAGCATCATCAATAATCTTATGAAGTTCTTCTTTTAATTTTGTATCTATTGGGATGGGGTTGTATGTATCCAAAAGATGTTGGGTTTTTTCTTTTACCCTGTCGCCCATTGTCTTTTTCCCATTGCCTTTCCATGTTTCATAATCACTTCTGTCCTGGAGCGTTGGGAGGTACCATTCTTTCCAGTATTTAAAGGTATGATCTGTAGTGACGTATTCCCCGCCCGGGGCTTGTTTTTCAATTAAATCAAGGGCTAAATGTTCATCATCCGTATTGATGCCTTTTCCGAATTGCCTTACCATTCCCATCATTTCATCATTTAACACGAGGCTTTCCAGTGAAGCATTCGTACCATGGTCTATATATCCAACATCATGGATCAGGTTAGCTCCTGAGAGGAATGAATAAAATAAATTCATCATTTGTTCAGAAGCAGCCTGCTCATCAAGGATTTTTGCATCCGTACATCCGCCTGTTGAAAACATCAATAAATTCAGCCATTTTGCAATGTCTGTATTGGCAGCTGATGCGAGTGATAATTCGGGAGCTCCATAGGAATAGGTTGATTTTTTCATGTCTAATATTGTGGTTACCCCTCCCATGATCAATGGCATTCCAGGATTTTTCAGATGACAAAGCACGGTGGCGAGCAATGTTTCAGTCAATGATTGAACCAGCATTCCGGCCATTGTGGCAGGTGCTGTAGCACCGGAACTAGGACACGGAGTGTACATTGCAGGTATTTTCTTTTCGGCTGCCAATAATAATTTTTCTACGGCTGTTTTATCATTTTTTAAAGGTGATATAGGTTCAATATAGGCGACAAACATAGGATTCAGTCTGAATTCTTCTTCTCCGCCCTGGAACAGGCATGCCATTTTCCATAGGTCTTCAAGGCCTTCGCCATTCACACTGGTTACCACCATGGGTTTAGCACATCCTTCCAACATAGCCATAAATTGATGACGGTCGTATGTCTGTGGATTGGGAGCATCGCTTACAATCCCGTGAGACATAAAAAAGTCATAATTAGGCAATGCATCAACTAATTTGCCTGCATTCACAATATCTTTATAGTTTGTCCTTCTTCGCTCACCTGTTTGACGATCATAAGTAAATGGAAGGTCTGAGCCAGTACCAAAGGTAACTGTATCTTTTTGCAAGTGTACAGATCTTTTACCGTTTCTTCCTTTTAATGTGATTTTCCTTGGATAAAAATTCAATGCTTCTTCTACCATTGTTGTAGGGATTCGCACGTTATTCCCCTTTACAACAGCATTGCTGTTTTTGAACAATTCAATGGCCTCATCATGAAACACTTGTGCTCCTGTACGTTCAAGTACATCAAGCGCAGAATAAAATATCTCTTCTATTTGATCGTTTGATAGCACCTTGAATTGAGGTGTTTGTTGAATAGATTGATTCATTTTCATATGTTTATTTTTTATTTTTCAATGGTCATATGGAGCTCGCATGTAAAAAATAATCATTTTTTGCACACACAAGAATGATTATTTTTTACATGCTCGGTTCATATGTTTATTTTTATATTTTCTTAAAATTCTTAAGTATATTGCCATTGGTCGTCAATGTATAATTATAATCAATATATAATGAGGAATAGCATAAAATGCTATTCCATTGTTCGCAAACTTGATTGGCTTTCCTTTTCATAAGTTTGTACCTCTTTATATAGTGTTTATTGGCGGCCTGGTTCATCTTTTGTTGCCGCTGTATAAATATTAAATTCTTTACTATTACAATAATCGGGCCACCTAAACTTGTTGTCTGATTTTGAAAAAATTACAATAATATTATAATAATAAAATAAAACGATCTGGCAATAATTGTAGCTGCAAGAGCTGAAGGAAAGCGGGTTTTAACCCGCTTTTTTATTAAGGTATTCTTTGGTTATTTCAACTGCTCTACCAGCATTAGGAGCATAAAGGTCGGCGCCGATTTCTTGAGCAAATTCTTCGGTTACAGGTGCGCCACCCAGGATAACAGTTACCTGATCACGTATGCCTGCTTCTTTCAGTGAGTTAATAATTTCACCCATCCTTGGCATGGTGGTTGTTAATAATGCAGAAATCCCGAGTACATTCGGTTTATGCTCTTTTACTGCATTTACAAATTGTTCATTTGGCTGGTCTATGCCAATGTTGATTACTTCATATCCGGCTCCTTCAAACATCATGGCTGCCAAATCTTTGCCGATATCATGCAAATCGCCTGCAACAGTACCTATGACCATCTTTCCGGCACCTCCAAGTTCACCAGCCGATAGTTTAGGCCTTAATATTTCCATTGCTGCACCCATTCCTTTTGCACAACGAAGTACTTCGGGCATAAACATTTCGCCTTCCCGCCATTTTTGGCCTACAATGTCCATTCCGGTTAATAATCCCTGGTTGAGAATGTCACCCGGATTGGCACCGTCATCAATGGCTTGTTGCGTTAACGTTTTTAACTCTTCGATTTTACCTTCAATTAGTGATTCTGATAATTTACCTAAGTCTACACTCATAAAATCTATTTTTTAATTATTATATAATTTATTTTTTAATAAATCGAGTGCAAAGGTAGAAGAATCTATCGGTTAATCAAAAATAAATCGTAAAATATTGCTTTTTAAGTAGTTTCAAATCGGGCTAACTCCTTTATAATGATAAAGAGACCGGGAATATTATTTTTTTGTCAAACTTCTGAAATCATCCCCACTTGGATTTTGAAATAGCGTGAGATCAAACTG
>CAYMKE010000046.1:0-16483 GCA_964390955.1 uncultured Bacteroidales bacterium
GGCTGCTGCTTCTGCAACACCACCTATACATGTGTCTGCTATAACACATTCTATATTGCTGCCGTCTGCATGTCTTAAATGTTCAGTTAAAAAAGCGGCTACATTTTTAGCCATCCCCATGGTCTGATCTTCAAGGGATTCACGTACACCTTTCCGTCTTCCGTCAATTGCAGGACGTATTCCTATTTTGGGTAATCTCCCTTTTAAACGGTTACCATTTATTTTTTCACTCATAATATTATTATTTAAGATTTTTTATTTTTAGTGTAGTCAAAAATAGTAAAATTAAAACAGGTTATATGAATGAATTGAGAAAAATTTTATTTGACTGAATATTTTTTATACATTTGCAACCTCTAAAAAAATGGTTCCGTAGCTCAACTGGATAGAGCAACGGCCTTCTAAGCCGTAGGTTCCAGGTTCGACTCCTGGCGGAATCGCAAAGCAGTAAATTAATGGATAATGGTTCTTATGTTATTTGAGATTCACATGGTTTAAAAATAAATCGTATCTGTTAATATATTAACTTGTTAAACCACACTTCAAGACTTTAGTACTTCAATTCATCAATACCCATAATCCCTAATGATATGTTTGACGAATTTTTAATATACATATAACATTGATAACAATCTTTAAATTTATAATTAAATGATTAAAAAAAAAATACTGTTAGGAATTGCTACAGGGATTTTATTCATTCAAAGCATCTCCCTTAAAGCTGATCAATATGTAGACCTGGGGTTAAGCCCCAAAAATATTCCTGATACGTTGTTGATTAACACCCAGAATGCTTTAGATGTACAGTTAACTTTACACGACGGTACCCCCCTGAGGGCATCATTATATTTTCATATCTCATTATCTGCAGATTCTTCCAATAATGGATTGGTAAATTTTGCAGAAGAACATTTTTTTCTCATGGATATTGGGTATGAAAATGATGTTTTATTAAATGCAACACCTAAAAATTTCCTCGAAGGAAATTATTTTATTTCAGTTAGTTATTCATGGGGTACTGCTGGATTTGTTGATACCATTCCTCAGAACAACCATTTTTTTAAAAGCATTTATTTAAAAAAAGCGGAACATCTTTCATTTCCGGCAAATAATCCCCTTACCATTATACCATCCGACACCATTTACAATCATCAAACCATAAAAGTATACGATACCCTTGATCTTTTTAATAATTCACAAGCCCCCCGGGAGATCACCATCAACTATCTGCTGACAAAAGGATTGGATCAAAAGCATTACGAAACACAGACCATTAAATCAATGGATTATGTACTCAATCCATATAACAATACATTATTCATTGAATTTGAAACGACTTTACCTAGCGACATAGCCGCGGGAGACCTATATCTGGCTTCTTATTCTGAGGATTATAATTATATAAGTTCTAAAAAAATAGTGGGAGCTTATCAGGAACCAGATATAGATGTAAGTAGTTTACAATTGCTAAATGATACCTTTTCATGCAATGGGGCAATTATGTTTGAATATACCATTCACAATCCCTGGAATCTAAAATTAAACTGGGACAGGATTAATGGCTATTTTTCAAAAGATTCTGTTTTAGACAAAGACTTTGACCATGATTTGCCTGCCATCTCAGGCAAAACTGCTAAACCTAAAAGTGACAGCACGTTTACACAAGGGATTCAGGTACAATATATGGAGCCGGGAGACTATTATTTTTTTATAGAAGTATCTGATTATTTCCTTTATGAAAATGATAAATCAAACAATATTGCCCGGTTTCAAGTAACACTCAATAATGACCCGGTAGATTGGGAGCTTACTTCTGTAGAGATTCCAGATACTGTATGCCTTGGACAAACATTTACTTCAACATTAAATATCCAACATACAACTCCAAGCTTAATTGGTCAAAGTCTATATTATTACATGTATTTTTCAAAAGACTCTATATATGATAGTTTCGACCCCAAAATTGATCATTCAGGACTCTATCATTCCAGCAGTGTAGATTATGACTATCCACAAAACAATTATTCTGTAAAACTACAAAGTACTGCTTTTGCTGATGCTCCAGGAGCACATTACCTTGCATACTCTATAGATATACCTCATGGGGTTTCGGTAGAGACTACAAAGGAAAATAACCACCTTGTAAAAAACATTTATTTTAAACCTTCTAAAACCAATCTTACCATAACTGAAGTAACGCGATATCCCGAATCAATGAATACAAATGATTATAAAACCATTGATTTTACTATAGAAAACAATGGTGCATTCACGACAAATGATGTCTATGTCATCGCTTATCTTTCTTCTGATAGTTCTTACAGCAAAGATGACATTTTCCTTCGGGGTTACCATTTCGACACGCTGGGACAGGCTCCTGCAAAAGGAAGCATATCTTTCGGATTACCCGATTATCTTCAAGATACAACTTATTCAATTATACTTGTAGCAGATCCTGAAAATAAAATTATTGAATCCAATGAATCAGACAATCAATTTGCCGTTGATATTGATATAACAAACATGGATGGGTATAATGGGATGCCCGATCTCATGCCTATATATAGCTATGAGTATGATACCATCAGCATCCCATTTGATTTTGTTGAATTCTTAGACTATCGTTATATTCCATACATCAATTTTAACATTACCAATAAAGGAGATGTTGACTTAAACGAATATCCAAGATACAAAGCATATATTTCAGAAGACAAGGTATTGGATGACCTTGATTTGTCATCACGATATCTAAATAATATTGGAAGCATTGCAAAAGGAGATACAGTCAACCGATTTCACAATCTCGCTATTTTAGATCAGATAGATGAACCCGGGTTATATTATCTTTTCATTGTCATGGATC
This sequence comes from uncultured Bacteroidales bacterium, assembly GCA_964390955.1. GTDB lineage: Bacteria > Bacteroidota > Bacteroidia > Bacteroidales > JBBRXJ01 > CAYMKE01. The sequence continues at coordinate 2,867 of CAYMKE010000046.1, forward strand.
AGGATAATAAAATTCCGGAAAAAGATGAAACGAATAATACGCTAGGCCCTATTCCCTTTAACTATTTTCCTGGTAATTCCGAGATTTTTGATGCCGGGTATACGAATATGGAACTTTCCGACACCATTATACAGGCAGGTGAAGACCTAACGATTACACTAGATATTAAAAATTTCGGAAACCACACCATTCAAAGCTTATCAGGCTCTTACATCTATATTGATGCTGATACAACTTCCGAATTCGATGCATATTACCAAGAATATCTCTCATTTGGTTCTATAGAACCTGACAGCACATTGACCGTATCTGAGACCACTACGATTGAAGCAGATTTTCCTCCGGGAGAGTATTTTATATATGCTTATCGAAAACCAGCCATACAATACCCGGAGTATGATAATACGAATGACCGGTTTTATAAAAAGATCACCATTATAGATACCATTGGCTTGGCTCCTCCCAACTTAAAGGCTCTTCAAATAACCATCGACACGAACAGGATATTCCCTCTCCAGACATTTTCTTATACAGCATTGGTTGTAAACAACGGGGGAAAAGATTTTTCAGCTTATGAACAAAGCATGAACATCTATTTTTCTGACGATAAACTCATAGATGGACTGGATAAAAGATGGCGAACTTATAATAGTTGGCCAGGAATTGCTGCCGGTGATACCCTTAAAATCGAATCGACTTTTAAACCTGCTTATCATGCACGCGATACGCATTACATCATTATGAAAATTGACATCAGTGACAAGATAGACGAATCAGATGAAAATGATAACATCCTAATTGTTCCAATATATATAAACGGTCTTGATGTACAACCTCCGGTGATCAAATCCCCTGAATTTATATTATGTGGGAAAAGTTCTATTGACATCATGATGGAACCATTAGAACCAAATGAGACATATTATTGGAAAAAAGAAAGCTGGCACAGTGCCCAAACATCAAAAGATTCTGTTTACTCAATATATATATACAACCCGGGTGACATGATTAATGTATGGATTGATTCAGCTGGTTTCCTAAGCAAAAGGGATACAATAGATGTTTACATGACCCCGTTTATTGACCCTGACCCTGAATATGAATATACCAAATTATCGCTCTCCACAAAAATCGTTAATTTCAATTATAAATGGTATCACGACAGTGTATTTATAGGGAATCATGAAGATTCTTATGAATTATATTACAGGGCGAACTATGGTGAAGGACATTATTTTGTAGAATTTGATCACGGAGTATGCCACGGGATTGTTGATTTCGGGACAATTAAGTATCCGGAGCCTATTGGTGCACAAAACATAAACCATTGTGGGCCAGGCGAACTAGCGTTTTATGCAGATTCATTAGAAAACAATGAAAAATATCAATGGTATTCTAACGATATTCAATATTTAGGGACGAGTGAACAAGATGAAATTTTTAACCATTATGTTGTAGAAACTGATACATTTTATGTAGCTGTAGATTCAATGAATAATATCAGCGACATTACTCCTTTTCTTGTTACAATTCATTACCTTCCCTCAGATAGCTTGATCATAACCAACGACTCAATAATGATTGCTGATACATCAGAAAATCTGTCAATCTATTGGATGATCAATGATAAAATAGTGGATTCATTGACCAATGACCGTGCAATTCCGGTTACCATGAAACAACATGGCGACATTTCTGCAAAAATTATCTCCGGTAAATGTTTTGCCATCGCAGAAGATTCTACAATTAATATTCAAAGCCATGTATCAAAACATGAACTATTCATCTATCCCAATCCGGTGTCTGATATTTTACATATCCACAACACCAATGAAACGTTCTATCCCTCCCATATTTCGTTGTATAACATAACAGGCGAACACATATGGAATGGGATTATGGAAAATAATAAGACCATGCTGGATTTTTCCACATATAAATCCGGGATGTATTTTATCATCATTGAACATCAAACGAAACAATATCGCTTTAAAATCATTAAACATTAACCCGGTCAATTGACTATAATTATTCATTCATTATGTATTTTATAAACAATGAACCAAGCTATCAAAAAGTCTTCACCTCTTGTTCACCCTGTGTTCTAATTGAGAAAGGGAGGAAATAAAGGTATAAAAGATATAGAGGAATAGTGATAAGGATCAACACACTCTTATCACTATCCCACGAACCTTATACTCCTACTATAAATTCTTTAAATCCAAACCTTTATTTACATTAAAAAACTAAAAAAATTAAACAGATGAACCATAAATTTTCTTATCTCATCTCATTGTGCTTCTATGTTATCCTACATTCTTTTTCTCTTCATGCCCAGGATACTGTTGATTTTTCATTCTCAATACAATCAATCCCGGACACTTTTTACATAGGCCAATCCAATCAAATAGAAGTACAAACAACTGACCCAAGCGGGCAGGGATCAAGTGAACAAGCTTATTACCACTGTCTTTTGGCTGACTCAGCAAATAGTGGGATGTTCACAATACTTACAGATTATTTTTATCATGGAAATGATTCCATCAAAAAAAATATTCTGCATCTAAACCCGGAAAATATCAAAGAAGGAGCATACTTATTAAAAATAGGTTTTTATGGGAATGAAAACTATTTATTTGATACGAATGTGTCCAATAATTATGTTTTTAAAAATGTCTATTTCAAAAAGAAACCATATGAATATCCTTTCAAGACCATCAACATATCACCTTCGGATACCCTTTACAATACTCAGGAAATTATTATTAAAGACACCGTTGTCATAAGGCATACCAGTTCTCATAAACAACCCTTCACCTTTGAATACAGATATGCAAACGGATTAGAAAATCATGCTTCGTATGAAGTATTACATGATTTTGTTGACAGCATAGACCCTTTTATAGATACATTGTATGTTGAATTTGAAGTCTCAATTCCCAACCGAATACCCAGGGGCAAAGCATATATTGTTTCGTATTGTGAAGAATTGGAGATACAATTAAGTTACCAAAAAGTTTTCGGAATCCAGGTAAATCCGGATGTGGATTTAAACAGTTTACATTTGCTTGCAGATACATTTTCCACAAAAGGTGCCATTATGTTTAATTATACCATCAATAACAAATGGCCTATTCCACTGGAATGGAATAGGATTAGGGCCAAATTATTAAAAAAAGACCACTATCAAAAATATAGTGAAATTAGTTCAAATTACATAAGCGGCAATACAGCACCACCCCATTCAGACACCTCATTTACACAAGGTATTTATCTCCCTGCAGAACCAGGAGATTATTATGTTTTATTTACAGTATTCGATTATAACAAAAAAATTATTGACCCTGATCTTTCCAATGACACCATAATATTACCCGTTACACTGATTAATGAGGAAGTAGACTGGGAAATCATTTCTGTAAATGCGCCTGACACGGTATCATTAGGCCAACAATTTAATGCCTCCATGCATGTGCGGCATACAACTCCATATTTAATTGCGGATAAGTACAATGCCACCATCAACCTCTCAGAAGACACTGTTTATCAAAAATTCCATGACAAATTGCTGGATTATGTATGGGCATGGAATGTCGATGAATATCCGAAAAGCGAATATGATGTGCATTTCAAAGCGAATGCAAAAGCACAAGAACCGGGATTGAAAAATATAATTTTTACCATTGGAAGAAACAATGAATCTGTTAAAGAAAAAAATGATAAAAATAATTTTTACTGTACACAGGTGTATTTTAAACCTTCAGCAGTCAATCTAAAAGTATTGGAGCACGGCCATGTGCCAGACACCTTGCATTACAGAGTTGACAAGCCTGCACTTTCATTTCAAATTGAAAATAGCCGGGACTTAACTGTCAACCGGTTTGAAGTTGCTGCATTTCTATCTAACGACACTCTATTCAGCTATGATGATCATTTAATTGATTACAATGTAATTGACACCATGGTGGGGAATAGCACTTCTCAACAAAAACTGGACTTCAAGTGGCCAAATCATATAGAACCAGGCCCGGCATATATCTTATTTGTTGCAGATAATGAAAAGGAAATCACAGAAAACAATGAATCTGACAACACGGTGCATGTTCCCGTGTATATAAAAAATGATGATTATACAGGAAAACCTGATTTTCATATTTTTCCTTCATCTTCTACTCCTTTTCAAATACCATACCCTTCAAAGTATAAGGTTAAATACCCGGTAATTGACTATAAAATTGCCAATCATGGAGATATCGGGAGCGCGTTAGATGGACATATCGCGACCTATGTTTCTACAGATAGTATTTTCAATGACAATGCCCGAATCACCTCATACATTGGATTAGGGACAACGTTTATTGCAACAGGTGATACAATAGAAATGGATGCTGCTATCTACCGTGCTGATAATATGGTTGACAGTGTTCAATATTATATATTTTTTCATCTGGATCCCAATAATAACAATAGTGATAAAAATTATGACAATAAACTTATGGGGCCTGTGCCGGTTCAATTCGTTGATAAAGATCCGGCCATTTATGATGCCGCGTTAGCCGATTTCCACATTTCGGATACCATCATCCAGGTGGGCGAATCATTTGATGTTTCTGCTACATACAAAAATACAGACACCATGACAATTGACAAATTTTACATGGTCTATTCTGCTATCGTGAACGATACATTGGAAAGCGCCATGAAATTTAATTCAAGATATAATATTTTTAATCAACTTAAACCGGACAGCACATTACAGTACAACAGAACCATCACAATAGAACAGGATGTCCCGCCAGGAGAATATTATGTTTGCATTTATCGCGACTATTCCAGTAAAAATCCTGAATACAATACAAAAAATGATGTGGTTTTTCAAAAAATACATTTGATTGACACCATAGGTTTAGGTTTGCCTAATTTAAAAGCCATAGAAATAACAGGAATTGATAAATATGTTAGCAAAAATATAGTCTTAAATGGAAAAGTAAAATATACCAACAATGGTAAAATGGATGTTGAACAATTCAAACAAAGGTTTAATATGTTTTATTCTTATGATACTATTTTTGACTTTTTAGATAGAAAATACAGCTCCTACCATTTATACAACGGAGTTAATGCCGGTGATACACTTCATTTAAATATTTATAATAGCGTAAGTCAATTTGGTCCGGACACGAATTACATTATATTTGTTTTGGATATACACGATAAAGTAAAAGAAAGCAATGAGACGGATAATATACTGGTATATCCATATATAAAAAAACATGTATCACTTCCGGAACTTTCTTCTACCGATGCCCCCATATGTGATACCGGGATAATCGAGATTAAAGCGGCGCCACTGGATTCGAATGAAAAATATGTATGGAGTCATTTAAAACGAAATGAAAATAACATCAAAAAAGAAACAACTGATACTATTGTCAAGTTCAATATTCATAATTTGAATTCGAGCATCATAGTATATATTGATTCCGCTGGATATAAAAGTTCAACTGTTTCATTAGATATTCATTATGAAGGCACCCTAGCTCCTGTTCCTGTTTACAGGTATGATGAATTGATTATTGCACCCCAAAATAGATCCTTTTTATATCAATGGTATAAAGACAGCATACTGGTAAAAGAAGGGAACTCTCCTATTCTTCAGTACAGAAAAGATCACGGAGAAGGCTCTTATTATGCTTATTATCAATTTGGTTCTACGTGTAAAGGCACCCTTGACTTTGGCAATATTCTGTTCCCCGAACCAGTTACAGCAGCTGATATTGATCATTGCGGTTCAAAAGAAGTCACTTTTTCTGCAAATCCTGTTGATAAAAATGAACAATACCAATGGTATTCTTTTGATACCACATTACTGGGCAGCTCCATCTCATCCGACTTTACCACAGACCTCACCCAAAGTGGCACCTATTATGTAGCCATTGATTCTTCTAATGGAATCAGTGAACTTTCACCCTTTGAAGTCACCCTTCACTATAAACCAATTGATTCAATCATAGTTACTGAAGACATGTTTATCATTGCGGATTCAACATACGGCTTATTGATTGAATGGATGATCAACGGTACCATTGTGGATTCATTAACCAATCAAAGGGCAATACCTTTATCTTACAGACATCAGGGGGATATATCTGTTAAAGTATCCAGTAATCATTGTTCTGTTGTTGCCGAATCTCCTGTCAATGGAATAGCTGACAACATACACAAAAACACAACTGCATTAATATATCCAAACCCTGCTCATAATCAGCTTTATATTAGGTTTGAGAATATGCAATTATCATCAACAATCAAAATATATGATATTGCCGGACAGTTATTATTTGAGCGTCCTTCTACAGGAAATCTTACCATCATGGATATTAGCGAATTATCAAATGGTATGTATTTTGTGCTCATTAAGAGTGAAACAAATCAGTTCATTGCTCCATTTATTAAACAATAATGGATTATAAATGAATAATTATAAACGAATTGGTTATATTTGAACAGAATTGTTATTATCATATCAATATAAGAACATGAGAAAATACAAAGGTCCTATATGGCAAGGGAAGCCCTATCCTTTGGGTACTTATTGGGACGGACAAGGAGTAAATTTTGCCATATACAGTGAAAATGCTACACAAGTCATTTTATGTTTATTTAAACATGCACATGACAAACATGAATATGCACAAATTTACATGGAAGAAGTCACCGGTTATGTCTGGCATGCTTACCTCCCTGATATTAAACCGGGACAATTATATGGTTATCGTATTGAGGGGCCTTATGAACCGGAGAAAGGTCATCGCTTCAATCTCAATAAACTAATGATAGACCCTTATGCCAAGGCTATCTGCGGCAAAACCGAGATTAAATCAAGCATGTTTGATTATAAAGTAACATCTTTAAAAAAGAACAATACATTACAACCTCACACCATAAACAATGCTGGAGATGTAAATAAATGCATCGTGATTGACCATCATTTCGAATGGGAAGACGATCTAAGTCCGGATACAGAGATGCATGACACTATTATTTATGAATTGCATGTAAAAGGGTTTACAATGCAACATCCCGATGTGCCAAACGAATTAAGAGGCACATACAAAGGCCTGGCGAGTGAACCGGTGATTAATTATTTTAAACAACTTGGCATAACAGCCATTGAGTTGATGCCAATACATCATTTTGCTCACCGAAAATATTTAATTGATAATGGCCTGTCAAATTACTGGGGGTATGATACCATTGGTTATTTTGCACCCCATGCAGAGTATACAAGTTCTTCATGTTATGGTGGACAGGTCAATGAATTTAAAGAAATGGTAAAAGCCTATCATAAAGCAGGCATTGAAGTCATCCTCGATGTGGTATATAATCATACTGTAGAAGGAAACCACCTGGGGGCTAATGTATCTTTCAAAGGCATTGACAATGCTAACTATTACCGGTTAGACCCTGATAATCCCTTGTATTACAAAGATTACACGGGAACAGGGAATACCCTGAACCTGATCAATCCACATGTTCTCCAGATGGTGATGGACAGCTTGCGCTACTGGGTAACAGAAATGCATGTAGATGGTTTCAGGTTTGATTTAGCATCTGCACTTGCACGAGGCTTGTATGAAGTAGGAAAACTCTCCGCGTTTTTAGATACAATACATCAGGATCCTGTCATTTCACAAGTTAAGCTTATTGCTGAACCCTGGGATATTGGGAATGGCGGGTACCAGGTTGGCAACTTCCCTGTCCTTTGGTCGGAATGGAATGGGAAATATCGTGATACGGTTCGTAAATTCTGGCGCGGCGATGAAAGCCAGGTTGCTGAACTGGCATATCGTTTGAGTGGAAGTAGTGATTTATACCTTAATGATGGCCGTAAACCTTATTCAAGCATTAATTTTGTAACATCACATGATGGATTTACACTGAATGACCTGGTTAGCTACAATGACAAACACAATGAAGCGAATATGGAAGAAAACCGTGATGGTGACAACCATAATAATAGCTACAACTATGGCATTGAAGGCCCAACAGACGACCCCAAAATCAACAACATCAGAGAAAAACAAAAACGAAATTTCTTAGCCACCTTGCTCTTTAGTCAGGGTGTGCCCATGATCAGCCATGGCGATGAATACGGAAGAACACAAAATGGCAACAATAATGCATATTGCCAGGACAATGAACTCGCCTGGATTAATTGGGACTGGGATGAAAAGCAAAAAGCATTGTTTGAATTCACCAAATCCATTATTCACATCAGAAAAAGTATCCCCATCATACATCGTAAACGTTTTTTTAAAGGCAGGGAAATTATGGGAAAAGACATATGGGATATTCGTTGGCTGCGTGAAGATGGGGAAGACATGACAAATAAAGAATGGCAGACGCACTATATCCGTTGCATGGGAATGTTGATCAATGGTGAATTGATAGATGAAAAAAATAATGTGGGAGAACGCATTAAAGAGGATATATTATTTTTAATGGTAAACAGTTTTTGGGAACCATTGGAATTCAAGCTCCCTGTGATAAAAGACAATGATGAGTGGGAAATACTGGCTGACACACATAACCACAGAGATGGAGCAAATGCAAAGATTCGGAATAACATCATCATTAATGATCGCTCACTTATTTTATTGAAATATATTAAATAGTGTCTGTCCATAATATCAAGTGTTTGGATCATAATGTTCGATAACGAGGCTTGCGAAGCCCCAAAATGCGCAGTTTACTGGTGTAAATGAGCAATTTTGGGGCAAGCGTAACGAAGTTTACCCCGTAGGGAAGAATGACTGTATCGGGGTTAGCGGACATTATGAACAAACACTAAATAGTGTGTTAAAAACTTTGTCATGGCTCAGATCTCCGCATTATAAGTGGAACTTGTCCAAATTAGTAAAAACACAATTCTTTAAATCTATCAATCATTTATTAGTGTGAGATAATAATTTTCTTTATTATTTGATGGGTATTCCAGCTTAATGTCATAAAATAGGTTCCATCCGGAAGTCCTGAAAGGTCAACTTTATCTGTTTTTTTAAGATTCAGATTTGTTTCAAATACTTTATTCCCTAAAATATTTCCAACAGAAATCCTTACATCTGAAGTATGAATATTTTCAATATTGCGTATGGAAATAGTTCCTTTTGTTGGAACAGGATATACAACAAGAGATTGACTACTCATCTCATTCATACCGGTATTTGATGTAGAGAAATTCCAGCTTATACTATCATTTCCTGCATTGTCTGTATTTTTAACCGTGCCTGGCGGGACGAATACCACATAATCTTTATGATCTGTAAAATCTTCATGGTCAATATAAAGAATATTGTTGATGGTATCTACAGATGCCGTCACTCCGCTGACCTGTTGGTTGTTTTGATCTTTAATGGTAACTCCGTTAAGATTACTTGCCCATATATCCTGATTGAATTCTGCGCGGACCTCAACGTTATGGTCAATACCACTGGCTTCATTTGCAGGATTGTATAATATTATTGCCGGTGCTATTAGTTTAACTTCAAAATTATTTATTTCATTGCATCCATTGTCATCAGTAACTGTGAGGGTATATGTATTCCGTGTTAAACTGCCAATTGTACTTTGTGTCCCGCCATTACTCCATTTATAGTTGTAAGGGGTGGTGCCTCCGCTTGTTGTAACTTCAATAAATCCATTGGCACATGTTAAACAACTGGCCGAATATACCTGGCCGGTTACGGATAGGGGAGTGGGTTCTTCAACTTGATATTGTTCTGAAATAGAGCAATCTTCTACATCTGTGACTGTCAGGGAATATGTGCCGGGAGATAAATCTTCAATATGATCATTCGTAGAGTCATTACTCCATTTGTATGTATATGGAGTAACACCACCGGTTACACTGTCCAGCCATATTTCACCATTATTCTTTCCAGCACATGTTGCATCTTTAATTGAATGATAAACATTGAATGAATCGGGTTCCCAAATTATAAAATTTTTAATATGCTCTCCGCTTTCCGTATCCGTGATTGTTAAGGTATAAATTCCTTTTTCTAAATTATGCAAATCCTGTGTGGTGTCTCCTGTACTCCAATTATAAGAATAGGGAGGTGTGCCACCGGTGACAGTCAGTATGTCTATCTTTCCATTTTGATCTCCGAAACATGATATATTGTTTTTTATATAGTCTTGTATATAAATAGAAGATGACACGCCATGAACTTCAAATGAGTCAATTGCAAAACAATAATTCGCATCTGTTACAGTAACGTAATAAATACCTTCAGGGATATACATTAAGTTTTGTGTTGTGTCTCCTGTATTCCATTCATAAGAATAAGGCATAACACCTCCCTGTACAGACAAATGGATTTCACCGTTGGACCCGTTTGCAACTGATACATGTAAAATAGAATCTTCTATCATAATAGGATCCGGTGGAGTAATTGTAAAATTTTTTGTATTGGTACATGTATTTGCGTCTGTTATTATGAATTGATAATCACCTGTTGAGAGATTGTCTAAATAGAATGGATCGGTGTTGATGTTGTATATTGTGTCAACCGGCGTAGAATTCAGGGTGTAAATCATATCATAAGGTGGAGTTCCTGCTGTAAAGTCTATACTTATTCTAAAACTGTCCATCTGACAAACAGTATCTGTATTGTTTACAACAGAGATATCTGCATCAGGAGGGATACAGGAAGAAATCGTAACAATGGTTGAGTCTGTATTCTCACATCCTTTGGCATCAGATATGGTTACATAATACACTCCACTATCAGTTTCTGAAGCAGATGGGATGACTGGATTTTGCTCAGTGGATGTAAAGGCATTTGGCCCGCTCCATGACCAGTTGGTTGCTTCACCTCCTGTTTCTGTCAGCTTAAGGGTATCTCCTGACTGAACAGGGCTGTTGCTTCCTGCTGTTGCTGTTGGGGGAGAAGGCGGTTCAGTGATTATATATGTTGCAGAATCACTACAACCGGCACCATCTTCAACAACTACTTTATAGTCGCCCGCAGTCAACCCTGTCTGATCTTCATTACCCTGTATTAAACCAGAGCCATTTGATGTAGACCATGTAAATGTATATGGTATGGTAACGTTTTCTACAGAAATATCAATGGCTCCATCATTGCCACCAAAACATGAAACATCTGTTACTCTTGAAAATTTATTGGTTTTGTATGAGGTATCCCCTAATGCGATGTACCTGATGTCTATCGTCACATTGGAGATGGTGTCCACCAGGCTTGCCCAGTTAATATGGTCAATGATTGTAATATCTATATTATTAGCACCGGTTAAATCATACTCATAAGATTGCCATTCGGTTGTAAATGAAGGGGTGTATTGTGACCAGGTAGAAGTTCCTGTTGAATCAAGCACCCTCATTTGAATGCCACCCGATAAATTTTTACTGGCCCGTGCTTCATAGTATAAAAATGGTGTGGCGCTTGCATCAATAACAGAGGTACTGTCGAAGAACAGGTTTACATTTGCAAATTGATCAAATGCATTTTCGATGTGGAGCATGTAATCACTTTGAGAAAGAGTGATTCCACTCCATCCGTCAGCTTCCCAATGAAATACGTCAGTTTTACTGTGGTTTGTTCCTTTGAAATAATCAATGAATGAATTTTCTGTATATTCGTACCATTTTGTTGGTTCATCAATTATTAACCTGTCAGGACAAGCACTACAATTAATAGAAACATTAACAGGTTGGATGTCGCCGCATGGATTGCTACCTGCTTTAATGTAGTATGTCCCGCTTGATGTAATGCTGTCAGGATTCACGAGAGGAAATGTTGCAGATGCATCCTCCCAATAACTTAATGAGTCGTTAAAATAATAATATATAGCTATATCAGAAATATCCCAATAGTCTTTATCAATTGTAGTTGTTAACTTTAATTTTAAGTATTGGCCATATACTCCAAAAGCATTGATTGTTTTTGTTGAATTGGGATTGAATGGCCCGTATTCACCTACATATGACCAATTTATACTGTCATCTGACAGATAAAGTTCACATACCCCATCATCAAATGTATCATCACCGGAAGTGATTTCAATTTTGCTTATATTCTGAACAGATTGCATATTTAAAACAAGATGGTTTGTTTGGGATATCCGGGGTTGTGCATGAAAATAGGTGGCATCATTTGTATCTAATACACCAGGCAATCCGTCTGCATCATCCCACCATGTCATATCTGAGCCTCCTGTCCAGTTGGTTTTGTCAAGTTCAGTACATGTTTTTCCTATAGAGCTTCCCGAAGTAACAGCAGGGTCTGTGATATCAACAGAAGGGCATCCTTCGGCAGGGTCAGTGATCGTAAGCGAAGTTGGCTTGTTTACCATTACAGTTACATTATCTGTAGCGGTACATCCTTTTGCGTCAGTAATTGTAACATTGTATGTTCCTCCATCAGCAAGAGAAACAGTGGAATTTGTTGGTGACTGGATTGTTGCAGAAAAACTGTTGGGCCCTGACCAATTCCAGCTAACAGCATCACCTCCATTCTCAGTTAGCTGTATATCACCGGATTCACATACAGGAGCTGATACAGCACTTGCAGAAATTACCGGTTTATAAGTAAATATTGTATTGGTATCTGCACTGGTTTTAGCGTCATTATCTGTAGCCACCGCTATCAATGAATACATTGTATCTATAGATGGCAATATATGAGTACAGGTAAACGGTGATGTTGTATCAGTTCCTATGAGCGTCGGGCCAAGGTAAAAATCCACTTGCTCAACCGTTCCGTCATTATCATATGTATACGTCTGAATATTGAGGGTGTCACCCAAACATACACCTGATGAATCAATCGGATATTGTATATAGACAGATGGTTTTGAAACACTATCAAACACGACTATTGAATCCAGGTAAACATTTGTGGCTGCGCCGTGTCCCATCATAAAAAAAAATGCCATATTTTCCATTGTTTCGCTGCAATTAAAGTAGTAAGGCCCATATGTGCCAGGCACTGTGTCCAGTATTATATTTCTTGTCCAGGGAGTATTACTTGTAGATGTTTGCTGAAACATGATGCTTAGTTCTTTTAAGGTATCAGCATATCCCATAAAATAAACCTCATATACTCTTCCGTCAATGATTAATCCGTTTTCAGGGAGATGTTGGTATAATTGATATTTCCAGACATTTTGATTGGCTTGCGGTATAATTATATCAGCAGCATAAGTACCAGAGAGATTCAGCCCCGTATCTACAGACCAGCTTATGCTCCTGTCGCTCCAATAAAGCTGGCCATCATCGAACTGGTAATTATTAATAAGGTTTTGTGCTTGTATTCCAAGCATATATAAAAACCCAATGGTTAGGATAGCAATGGTCTTTTTCATGGGATAATATTTTGTTTAACAATTAGATACCTTTTAACAAATATACGTTATGTTATTGAATATGGTTGCATATAAATGTTGTATTTTTGTTATTTTTTAATTACTTCTAACATATAAATAAAAGTCCGTCCATAAAGTCAAGTGTTTGCTCTATAAAGTTCGAGATTAAAGCGTGTGAACCGAACGAAGTGAGTTCATGAACACAATTGAGAGAAAACTATTTGT
>CAYMKE010000047.1:0-16456 GCA_964390955.1 uncultured Bacteroidales bacterium
GCGCGTACAGAACAAAATAGATTTTATTTATTGATTGTCATCCATTTTTCATATGATTATTTTTAAGTTATTGAGTTGATTGAGTTGATTGAGTTGAAAAGTTTAGAAGTTTAGAAGTTTAGAGGGCGTGTGGGATAGGGGGGTGTTTCCCCTTATATCCTCTATATCTCTATCTTTATACCTTTCTTTCCCTTTTATAATCATCATCCGCGTGTGTGTCAAAAGCTTTGTCATGGAGGTTTCATAAGTTTATTTTTTTTGATCATAAATTTAAAAAAATATCGGGAAGATATTGTATTCTTGTATCCTTATGCTTTGTTCAAAAAAATATTATCTTTTCGAAAACCAAAGACATAATCTTTTCAGCATTATTTTGAAATTTTTTATAATAGCACTTACTTGTAAAGCAAAAGCTAATTGTATTTTTAACGGTCCTTTGACGGTCAAAAAAAAAAGATATGAGGATCGTCTAATTGGTATAGACAATCCTCATAAAGTTATTCACTATCTAGAAACCGTACCATTCGGTAAACCGGATACATTGTTATCCATTTGATATGTTACATGATCTTCTGCATCTGTCGGGATTGTTCCTTTTAAAGGTTTAATTAAAAAAGGTTTCGGACTGTTATCAGGATATGGCTCAACCGAAATGACAGCTACATTGCCACTGATATCTGTTGGGAATGTTAGTCCACTTGGGGCATTCTGAATAAAATCTTCCCCTGGAGCACCGGGGCCGGAGGCATCTGTTCCGCTGTAAGGTGCACTACTGTCAGCAGTGGTAGTTGTAGTAAAAATTCCAGTGGTAACAGGGGTTCCTTCCATGACAACCCATCCTTCATAGACCCATCCAGAAGGCAAGTCAGGTAAATTTAAACCGGCTACAGGGTCTAATCCCGAGACATCTAAAAACCATATTCCACTATTTTCATCGGTCGTGTCAGTGGTTGTTGGGGTGGCTAAGATGTATTTTCCACTGGCAGTGGAAAAATCTGTTCCCAAAGCAGCGCTATGTGCTACAGATATTGCAGCATTTTGTCCAACAAAGGGGCCGCCTAAGATTTTAATCTGGCTCGGTGCAGGATCGCTATCCGGTTTAGGTTCTATTGATAAAACAAAATCAGTAGCACTCGACAGTTGTTCATCATCCACTTCAAATTCTGTCTCCGATAAGTTCCCTGATGCATCTACAGTAAATGTTCCGGTACTCACGGGAGATCCATCGACAATAATCCACCCTTCATATTGTTCATCAGAAGGTAGTTCAGTGAGATTATCAATATCCAGCGTTAATGTTGTTTTGTCATCTGTCGTTTTATCATCGTCTCCATTGTCATCGTCGTCCTTTTCACACCCTGCTAATGCGATTAGCAAAGCAAATAATAATTGCGTTAATTTTTTCATGATTTTTTGGTTTTAAGGTTATACATAATTATAATTTCAAAAAAAAATATATAAATATCACAGAATCATTACACTTAATAAAATGATATATAATTTATTACATCTTATTATTTTATTCATAAGTTTAAATAAATAATTTTTAAAAGTGTTATGGAACTTGCCATGATTATATATTCTTGACATCTAACTTGCTATGAGGTTATCAATAATCCCCCCAGTGAGTGTCAAAGAATTTGTCATGGCTCGGTTCATATAAGATGATTTATGTTTAAATATATAATAATACTATATTATTAATAGGTATTTTAAAAAGAAATATGAAGTATACTATCATATTTAAATCAGGATTTTGCAAATACTTAAAATATAACGTTACAATTATGATGCCAAGGTTCAAATCCTATCAACATAATATAAAGGTAGAAATATAAAAAAAGGCACCTTTAATAGCACCTTTTTTATATTTAATTGATAATTAATTTTTTCTTTTGGAATCTTTTATTCTTTTTCTTTTGGAAATTTAATTGCTTATATTCATTAAAAGGAGTCCACATTTCAATCGAAAAGTATACCATTAATTATTTTATTATTAACTATGGGGCAAACTAAAATTTGTCCAAAAAAATGATAAATATATATACAAAACAAGAAATTATTATCAATGTTCCACGTGGAACATTTAAACGTTTCCTTTAAACAAAGTCATTTATTAAAATATTGATATACCTTAATTGCTTTATCTCTTCCAATAATTTGTTGTAATTGTTCTACTTTCTTCGATTTTATACTTTCAATGGTTTTATAATGTTTCAACAATTTTTGTGTTGTTTGATATCCAATTCCGTCAATCTTTTGCAGTTCGCTATGATATGTTCTATTTGATCTGGTATCTCTGTGAAATGTAATACCAAAACGATGTGCTTCATCCCGAAGATGCTGTAAAATTTTTAATGATTCAGAATTTTTATTTATATATATAGGATACGGATCGCCGGTCTGAAATATTTCATCCAATCGTTTGGCAATGGCTATAATTTTTATTTTAGATTCAATGTTTAATTCTTTTAAACTTTTAAAAGCAGCATTCAATTGTCCTTTTCCTCCATCAATCACTATTAAATCCGGTAGTTTTATGTTTTCTGACAACATGCGGTGATATCTTCTATAAACAACCTCTTTCATGCTTGCATAGTCATCTGGCCCTTCTACATTTTGAATATGAAATTTCCGGTATTCATTTTTAGACGGCTTCCCATTTCTAAAAACAACACACGCTGCAACCGGAAATTTTCCCTGGATGTTTGAATTATCGAAACATTCAATGTGCTCTGGTAATTTATCAAGCTGCAGGTGTTTTTTTAATGACTCCAATTTATAATTTTTTTGTTTACGCTCTTTTAAGTGCTCTCGTTGCTGAATTTTTATACTTTTAAAATATAAAAGATTTTTGTGTGATAATTCTATTAATTTTTTCTTATCGCCACTTTTAGGTACAGTAATTTTAATATTGGGGATTTTAAAATCAACAGGTTCAGATACTATAATTTCATTGGACTTGCTCTTTAATTGCTCCCTTATTCGAAGTATAGCCGTTGGAAATATATCCTGAACGGATTCATTCAGCTTCTTCTTAATTTCAACTGTATAGACCTGTACAACTGTTCCGTTTATAATTTTTAAATAATTTACAAATGCTTCATTGGTTTCATTAACAATGGAAAATACATCAACATTATGAATTTTGGGGTTTGCGACTTTTGATTTATTATGATATGATTTAATAATTTGTATCTTTTGTCGAATTTCTTCCGCTTTTTCGTATTCCAGGTTTTTAGCAGAATCATGCATTAATTGTTCCAGATATTGAATAACATCCTGAATATTCCCTTTTAATATTTTTTGTATCTCCGAAATATTTTGCATGTATTCATCTTCTGTCTGAAGCCCTTCGCATGGCCCTTTACAATTATCAATATGAAATTCTAAACATTTCCTGTATTTTTTGCTCTTAACCGCATGTTCAGTTAAATTATATTTACATGTTCTAATAGGATATAATTTTCTAATTAATTCTAAAACGGTTTTTACTGTTTTCATAGATGTGTATGGCCCAAAATATTCAGACCCATCTTTTATAATATTGCGTGTATAAAATACTCTTGGATATCGTTCATCCTTTATACAAATCCATGGATATGTTTTATCATCTTTTAATTGGATATTATATTTGGGCTGATGTTTTTTAATTAAGCTGTTTTCCAGAATAAATGCTTCCGATTCATTGTCTACAATGAAATTTTGAATATCAGATGTTTTATTTAATAATAAATTAATTTTATTCTTATTGTATCCTTGCTGATTAAAATAAGATAAAATTCTATTCCTGAGATTTTTTGCTTTCCCTATGTATAAAAAATTTCCATTTTTATCTATAAATTGATAAATGCCTGGTTTAGAAGGAAATGATTTGGCGATTGTATATAATTTGTTAATATGATCATTCATACTGGCTTCGATTTAATATGAATATAGAAAAATGTTCCACGTGGAACATTTTGTGTTAACCTATTTTATCTTTTCATATATACCAATAAAACATTGATATCTGCAGGAGATACACCAGGAATTCGTGAAGCCTGGCCTATGGTTTTGGGTTTAATTTTATTCAATTTTTGCCTTCCTTCAAAAGAAATTGATTGAAATGTGCTGTAGTCATTTTGTTTCAATTCAATGTTTTCAAGTCGTTTTATTTTATCTGCTAATTCTTTTTCTCTTTCAATATATCCTGCATATTTCATTTCAATTTCAGCAGATTCTTTAATATCTTCATAAAAAGGGCCTAATTGATTAAATAAAGTTTTAAATTCATGGTTGACTAGAGCGATATCTCCAATGCATATTTCAGGCCTGGATAACAAATCAACAATTGGAATTTTTTGCTTGAGTTTACTTGATTTAATACTTTCTAAAAACTCATTAATCTGTAAGGGGGCTATCCCTTTTTTATGACAAAACTCAATAATTCTTTGCTTTTTTGATATTTTATCCTTAAATTTTAATTCGCGTTCTTTTGAAGCCAATCCCAATTCAATGCCTAAAGGGGTCAATCGCTCATCTGCATTATCCTGTCTTAACAAAATTCTGTATTCTGCTCTTGACGTAAACATTCTATAAGGTTCATCCACACCTTTATTGATCAAATCATCAATTAAAACGCCAATATAGGCCTGGTTACGTTTTAAAATAAACGGTTCTTTATCGCGCGTTTTCCTATGCGCATTTATTGCAGCAATCAACCCTTGTCCGGCTGCTTCTTCATATCCTGTAGTTCCATTTATTTGACCTGCAAAGTACAAATTCCGAATTATCTTCGTTTCTAATGTATAATCCAATATTGTCGGATCAAAATAATCATACTCTATTGCATAACCCGGCCTAAATGCCTTTACATTTTCCAACCCCGGAATATGTTTGAGTGCCCGATATTGTATATCCCAAGATAAGGATGAAGAAAATCCATTTAAATAATATTCTATGGTATTATTTCCTTCTGGTTCTAAAAAAAGTTGATGCTTGTCCTTATCGCTAAATGTTACAATTTTATCTTCTATACTAGGACAATATCGGGGGCCTATGCCTTGAATGGATCCATTTAATAATGGTGAATCATTAAATCCTTCTCTTAATATTTCATGTACTTTGGAATTCGTGTAGGTGATGTAACAGTTTTTTGATTCATTGATTTGTATAGGTGGATATAAAAAAGAAAACTTTCCTTTGGCTTCTCCTTCCTGAACCTGAATTTTAGAAAAATCTATTGTTCTTCCATCCAATCTTACAGGCGTACCTGTTTTCATTCTTCCTAAAGGGAATTGATATGCTAATAATTGTTCACTAATATGATAAGATGATTTTTCAGCCAGTCGCCCACCTTCTAACCTGGTTTTGCCAATATGCATTATTCCGTTCAAAAAAGTACCATTGGTTAATATAACTGTTTTACCATATATGTTTAATCCAATTTCTGTCTCAACTCCATAAACACTATTTTCTTTTATTAATAATTTATTTACTACATCCTGAATCAAATCAATGTTATTGTTTTCTTCTAATAGTTTTCTCCATTCAATACTGAATTGTACTCTGTCACATTGTGCCCTGGGACTCCACATAGCAGGCCCTTTTGATCTGTTCAGCATTTTAAACTGAATCATACTTCTATCTGTAACGATTCCTGAAAAACCTCCTAATGCATCAATTTCTCTTATTATTTGCCCTTTGGCTATTCCGCCCATTGCAGGATTGCACGACATTTGCCCCATCTTGGTCATATCCATTGTAATCAAACATACTTTTGACCCCATTGCTCCGGCAACCGCTGCTGCTTCACATCCGGCATGTCCGGCTCCTACAACAATTACATCATATTCTGTGTTCATGTTTTCAATTAAAAATAAAAAAATACAAATTTAATGAAGATTTTTACATTATAGTCTTTTATACCTTCCCGGGTAAATTTTGCCAAAAAAAAACAAAAATTTGAGCGGGCAGGTTCTAAAGGGCTTGTGTTAATAATAAAAAAATAACGTTTTTATTGCACTGGAAATAGTTTTAATAATTTATTTTCCTCATTGGTCATAATCATTTTATCCTGATCATTATAATCCTCATATCCCATTAAATGTAAAATTCCATGAATAATAACCCGTTTTATTTCTTCGCTAAATGAAACATCATATTTTTTTGCATTTTCCTTCACCCTGTCTATACTAATGAAAATATCTCCTGATAAATCATTTTTTTCAGTATAACTGAATGTTATAATATCGGTTAAATAGTCTTTTTGCAAAAATTGCTTATTGATATCCAATAATTTTTGATCACTTGTAAATATTATACAAATGATAGTGATTTTATATTCCTTGCTTTTAACACATCGTTGAATCCATTCATTAAATATTGGAATATCTATGTAATAATCAGGGGGATGGGTGATTTGTTCTGTAAAATATTCTATACTCAAGCTTATAATTTAAATATAATTTCAACCATACTTCCATCATCATGAAAAATGATCCCATCGGATAGTTGTTTCATTAGAAATATACCTCGTCCGTTTACACTTTCAATATTTTGTTCACTCGTTGGATCCGGGATATTATAATAATTAAATCCTTTGCCTTGATCTTTAACATATATCAATAGTTTTCGTTCTTTTGCATCATGCTTGATTTTGATATTTACATCCTTGTTTTCT
Organism: uncultured Bacteroidales bacterium; assembly: GCA_964390955.1. GTDB lineage: Bacteria > Bacteroidota > Bacteroidia > Bacteroidales > JBBRXJ01 > CAYMKE01. The sequence continues at coordinate 6,665 of CAYMKE010000047.1, forward strand.
TCTTGCTTGTTTCCATGCAATATCGCATTATTTACAGCTTCAAATATTGAAATTAAAACATTTCCATATAATGTTTTATTCAATTTTAATTCTTCTGATATATTATCAATAAGTTTTTCAACTTCTTGTATATTCTCGATCTTCGATTTTATAGTTAATTGCTTTTCCATTGAGCAGAAATTTTTCTCATTTATACTTGATTTTTAAAATAAAGTTACTAATAAATTTTTTATTTTTTAAAATTTTTTATTTTTTTATCAACCAATCCTCTGGATTTAGCTTCTGTGTCTCTTTCCATATTTCAAAATGCAGTATAGATTCATCTCCATTTTTTTCTTTATATATATAACCCAAAGTCTGTTTTACATTTACTTTCTGTCCTACTTCTACCGTGACATTATTTAAATTTTGGTATACTGTTAAAAAATTTCCATGCCTCAAAATAATTGTATTGTTAGCTCCTTTAATGGCGATTATTTTGCTAACGGTACCGGAAAAAATAGCTCGTACCTCTGAACCGCCCACAGTAGATATATCAATCCCGTTATTATTTACTGTAACGCCTTTTAATACCTGATGTTTGTGCATACCAAATATTTCTGTTATAATGCCTTGCTTGGTAGGCCATGGCAATCCTCCCTTATTTTTTTCAAACGACTTTGAAACGATTTTTTCAGCGGGCGTTAATTTATAATAGCCTTCTTCAGTTTGCTTCGCCTCTTTTTCAATTATTTTTTGTATCTCCTTTTCCAATTTCTCAGCAATAGCACGTTTTTTATTTAATTCTTCCTTTAATTCTTTTTCTCTTTGTTTTAACTGCTCAATCATTTCTTCCCGTTGCTGCGACTCATTGGCAAATTTTTGTTTTTCTTCTCTCTTATCCTGTATTAACTGTATCTTTTGTTCTTTTTTTTCATTTAATTCGCTTATCTGTTGTTCTAATTGTGCCTGTATCTCTTTGATCTTTTGAACCTGTTTTTTTCTGTATTCTGAATATTGTTTAATATATATTATTCTTTTATATGCCTGGTTAAAGTTTTCTGCTGATAAAATAAACATCAACCGGTTATATGTATTATAATGTTTATATGTGTTATATATAATTTTTTCATATTCCTGTTTTATATTCTGAATTTCTTCTTTACTATTGCCGATTTTCTTTTCTATTTTATTTATTTTATTATCAATATATGAAATTTCATTATTTATTTCATTGATTAAATTTTCTCTTATTTCTAATCTCCTATTTAAAATAAGTAGCTGGTTTATAGCAATTCGTTTATTTTTTTTGGTTGTATTAATTAACTTGCTGGTATACTGTATTTCATTAATCTTCTGTTCTCTTCGTTGCTGTAGGGTTTCTTTATCCTGAGAAAATAAAATACTAATATGGCAAAAAATTATTACAATGATAAATATAATCTTATTGCTTAAATTATTTGTATATTTTATTATTTGTATATTCAATTATAATCTCTTTATTGGATAATTAAAAAATTCCAACTTAATAATTTAATTTCTTGTGTTTTATTTTATCCTTCAGTTCTTCAGAATAGTCTTCAAATTCAATCGCTTTATTCCAATATTGTATTGCTTGTTCTTTCTTCCCTAATTTAAACAAAATATCTCCATAATGCTCCAATACCTCACCACTTTCATCGCCTCCATTTTTAATTGCTTTCTTAGCATATTCTGCGGCTTTTCTATTTTTTCCCATTTTAAATAATATCCATGAATATGTATCTAAATAAATGTAATTGTCAGGTTCTTTTTCAAGGCATTTTTTAATTAAAGATTCAGCTTTATCTAATTTTTCACCTCTTAAAGATAAATAATAACTATAATTATTCAAAAGATATAAATCATCTTCTGTCCGATATTTTAATGCTTTATTAAATGCACTGTCAGACTTTTCATAGTGTTTCATTTCATTATATACTTCTCCTAATAGTGTGTATAATCTGCTCACTAAATCTTTATTCTCATAATTCACATATTTTAACCCATTTTGATAACTAACTATTGCGCTGTCATACAATTCATTTCTTTTCTCTGAAAGCCCTTTAAATAAGTAAGCTGTAGGCTTTTCAGAATATTTTTTAACGGCCGCTTTGGAATATTTATATATCGTATCAGTATTTTCCAATTGTGATTGCAAATAAAAAAATTGCTCCCATATATAATATTCAACATCATGATTTTTAATAAGTTCTTTTATGATGTCTGATGCATTTTGTATACTATCGTTTTGAATATAAAAATCTGCAATCAATAAATTAACCTGCTTATTTTCAGAATATATTTTTTGCATTGTATCTATCATATTCTTTTGAATTTTTTGCTTGATTGGCGTTGTATCTATAGATGTAGTATATTCATACAACATTTGAATTTTATAATCTATATTTATGCTATCATTTTTAATGATGTCTTCAAATATTTTCTCCGCATCTTTTTTCTTATCTTGTTTTATGTAAAAATCAGCCAAACTTCGTTTTAAATGGTAATTATTGGGGTATTCACTGTTTAATTCCTTGTATCTTTTATATACCTTATCCACTTTGTTTTGTTTTTTAAGTAATTCCAATAATCCTAACTGATATGCTATATTATCTCCACTTTGTTCAATAATACTTTGTATTTCTTCCTCAGCTTTATCATAATTACCGGATTCTTCATACACCCGGCTTTTATAGTACTGCGTAGTGATAGACGGCCCATATTGTTCTTCAATTTTATTACATAATTCCAGGCATTTATCATAATTTTCATTGTCATAATATAATTCGATCAACTCAAACTTTGCTTCTATCTTTTCCTTGTGTGTGTTGACAATTTTTTCATATACATAAATAACACTATCTTGTAATCCAAGGTATTGATATACATTTGCTAAATTAATCTGGTACCAGAAATTAACCGGATCCAATACATTTGCTGTTTTGGCATATTTTTTTGCTTTTTCTAACTCATTGTTAAAAAAATAAATTCTTGATAACTGGTAATTGGAAGCATGACTGGAAGAATCTACTTCTAAACATTTTTTATATAACATAACTGCATTTTTTGTATTCCCATACAAATTTTGTTTTGTGGCTTCAAAAAAAGCATAATTATAATTCAATCGTTCATTTTCACTTCCTGAATCAATCTTATTATCCCCTGTAATTTTGTTTATAGTTTCATTTACAGAACATCCCGTAAAGAGTGTTAAAACTGTGAATAAAATGAATAGTTTATTTTTAATATTTTTCATAAATATTTAATTACATGTTGTATAATTTCCAGTACTGAACTGTCCGTTTATATTATTCAATACATTGTTTTTTCCAATGAATGAATTATTAATAACGCTATTATTAATATAAGAATTATAATCAATAATAGAATTTTCAATAATACTGTTTTCAATATTTGTATTTGCATGAACAGACACATAAGGGCCTATGATTGCATTCTTAATAATAACATCATTTTCTATATAACAAGGTTCAATTATTCTGGAATTGGTATTTTGTATTCTGTCGTGTGTAGATCCTTCTGTTTCAAGTATTCTTTGATTAGCATATAATAATGCTTTAACATTACCACAATCCAACCATTCATCAATAATATTTACTTTAAATTGCCGGCCTTTGGATTTTAAATTTTCTAATGCATCTGTTAATTGGTATTCATTATTTCCCCTAATGTCATTTTTTATAATATAATCAATTTCACTTTTAAGATTTTCAGCCTGCTTAAAATAATAAATTCCAATAATTGCTTTATTTGATATTTTATCTTTCGGCTTTTCAATAAAATCACTGATTATTCCCTTGTTATTTGTTTTTACTACACCATATTTACTGGGGTCATCAACTTCTTTCACCCATATATTTCCATCTGATTGTTCATCTGGCTTCATATTTCCAAAGAATAACGTATCTGCAAATGCAATCATAACTTCTCCATTTAATGCATTATGTGCACAATTTATTGCATGGGCGGTTCCGAGCGCTTCGTGTTGATAACAAATTGTGGATTTGCTATGAATATTTTTTGCAATGTTTTTTAATTGTTCTTCCACTTTGGAGCCAAAATTACCAATTATAAAAACTATTTCTTCAATATGTATCGAATCAATTGCATTAATGCTCTCTACAATTCTCTCTACAATAGGTTTTCCTGCTATTTTAACTAATGGCTTGGGTATATCAAGTGTGTGAGGCCTAAGCCGCTTACCCATTCCAGCCATTGGTATAATTAGTTTCATAGTTATTGCTTATTAAAGTTCAAATCTTGGTTACAAGGAAAAATTTATAATGGTTAAAGATGTATTATGTTTTATGATTCAAAAAATCAATTGTGTCCTGTGTGTCCAAAACCACCACTGCTTCTAACAGTTTCATTGATCTTTTCAACTTCATCCCACGATATTTTTTCAAATTTATTGATCACCATCTGACAAATCCTGTCCCCATTATTAATTTCTATCTCTTCATTGGATAAATTGACAAGGATTATCATCACTTCTCCACGATAGTCAGCATCAATTGTTCCAGGTGTGTTTAATACTGTAAGGCCCTTTTTAATAGCCAATCCGCTTCTTGGCCTAATTTGCGCTTCATATCCTTCCTGGAGTTCAATATACAATCCTGTCGGTATAAGCGTTCGTTCCAATGGTTTTAAAATGACTTTTTCATTTAAAAAAGCCCTTACATCCATACCGGATGAATATTCTGTTCCATACTCAGGAAGTGCATTGTTTGATTTATTTACTATCCTTACTTTCATTATGTGTTTTTAATTTTAATTAATTGTTTAATTATTTTTTCCCGTGAATCAATAACAAATATAAAAATAAACAACATGATTGTATTAAAAATATATTGTAAAGTTGAGATTTCTATATATTTTGCAATTCGTGTTTGTATAAAAAACAATCCAATTGCGAAGGCAAAGTATAAGAAAATTTTTGTTTTTTCATATGGTATCGGTTCATATTTTGTGCTTAACAGGTAAGATACTATGGCCATTGTTGAATAGCAAGCTAAACGAGCAAATGCACATGCTTCATATCCATATCTGGGGATGAAGGCAAAATTTATACTTAATGTTACAATTGCACCCAATATAGTTATATATGCACCATAACGGGTTAGGTTGTTTAATTTATACCATACTGACAAATTAACATATAATCCTAAAAAAATATTGGCTATCAAGAGAACTGGTATAATTTTTAATCCTTCATGATATTCTGTTCCAATGAAATACTTTATAATATCTATATAAAAAACAATGCCTAAAAAAATGAATAATGAAAATATAGTAAAGTATTTTGTAATGGTAGCATACATTTTCTTACTATCTGTATCTTTTCCGTACTTAAAAAAAAACGGTTCAAAAGCATAACGGAACATTTGTATGAAGAGCATCATTAAAACAGCTATTTTTATATTGGCTCCATAAATTCCTAATTGATAAAGAGGTTCTGATTTATCCGGGAGTAAATACTTTAATAATATACGGTCCAATGCTTCATTCACTATCCCGGCTAATCCTGCAATCAATAGCGGAAACGAATATTTTATCATCTTTTTCCATAATTGTATGGAAAAGGAAAGTGTTGCTTTAAAGATTTCAGGAAGTAATAAGAATAATGTCACCACACTTCCTATCAGATTTGCAATAAAAACGTAAATGATTTTATATTCCGGATTATAAATGTATTGAATGATTTTATATTTTTCATGAATATTCGGAAAAACCAAATAAAATAATAAATTAAATCCTATAATCAGACTAACATTAACAATCTTAATAAGAGCAAAGCGTAATGCTTTTCTTTGCTGTCTTAAATATGCAAATGGGATGTTACAAAAAGCATCAATGGAAACAATGAGTGCAATCATCGTTATATACTCTTTATGATTCTGATAACCTAAGGATTGTGATATAGGATTAATAAATAAAATGATGATAATTACAAATAATAATGATGAAGCAAATAATGATATGATTGACGTGCTGTACACATTATTTTTTTCATTTGATTTTTCAATATACCGGAAAAAACCTGTTTCCATACCATAGGTTAAAATAATTAATAAAACCATGCTATAGGCATAGAATTCTGTTATGATTCCATATTCTTCCGGAATAAATACTTTCCGTGTATATAGCGGAACCAATAACCAATTTAAAAAACGGGGAATAACGGTTCCTATTCCATATAATAGTGTATCGCCTGCTAATTGTTTAATCTCTTTCAAAAAATAAGATTATTTAATAATTATGATTCTTGTATTTTAAATTTTAAAATTTCACTAAGGTAATGTTTCCCTGGAATTTTATACTTTTGTATGCATATATTTTTAATGTAATTTATATGCAAGACGAAATTAATAATATTATTTCCGAAATTGATCATTTTTCAATTAATAATCATGATGATCTTGAATCATTTAGGTTGAGGTATCTTTCTAAAAAAGGGATTATTAACCAATTATTTTCGAAATTTAAAGAGCTTCCGAAAGAAGAAAAAAAAATTTACGGCCAAAAAATAAATGAATTAAAACAAAAAACTGAATCAGTTTTTTATGAAAAAAGTTCAGTTCTTAAAAAATCATCTGATCTATTAGATACTGAAGACCATACATTACCACCGTATAACATTTATTTTGGTTCCTTTCATCCAATCAGTATTATAAAAAACCGCATTACTAAAATATTTAAACGCATAGGATTTACTATTTCGAGTGGACCGGAAATAGAAGATGACTGGCATGTATTTTCCGCACTCAATTTTCCACCCGAACATCCGGCACGTGATATGCAGGATACTTTTTTTATACAACGCCACCCTGATATTTTATTACGAACACATACATCTTCTATACAGGTAAGGGTTATGGATAATGAAAAACCTCCTATCAGGACTTTATCTCCGGGCCGTGTATTCAGAAATGAAGCAATATCTGCTAGAGCTCATTGCATCTTTCATCAGGTAGAAGGTTTATATATAGATAAGAATGTTTCATTTTCTGATTTGAAACAAGTTCTTATGTATTTTGCTAAAGAAATGTTTGGCCATGCAACCAAAACCAGGTTCAGGCCTTCTTTTTTCCCATTTACGGAACCATCGGCTGAAATGGATGTCCAATGCAATATATGTGGCGGAAAAGGCTGTAATGTATGCAAATATTCCGGATGGTTAGAAATTATGGGATGCGGTATGGTAGATCCTGCAGTTCTTCGTTTTTCAAATATTGACCCTTCAAAATATACAGGTTATGCTTTTGGTATGGGTGTTGAAAGAATAGCTCAATTGATTTACAAAGTCAATGATCTTAGAAAATATTTTGAAAATGATGTCCGGTTCTTAAATCAATTTAAAAATGCTTTTATTTAGTACACTTCTCTAAATTCTGGTATTTGTATCTAATATTCAATATCATACCTTGCGAAGCCAAAAAATACGCAGTTTCCCAGTGTATATAAGCAATTTTTGGGTAAGCATAACAAAACCTGCCTCGTAAGGAAGAATGACTGTATCAGGGTTAGCGGACATTATGGAACAAACTCTTGATATTATAGACAAACACTAATTAATTTCAAGTTTTGTATTTATTTTCATTGATTCTTTATAAACAGCAATAACACCACAGTATTTACCTATAGATAAATTAATTGCTTTATTGATTTTATTTTCATCAAGGTTATTTCCTTTAAATTTGTAAATTATTGTTATTTCATTATATTTTTTGGGATGTTCTTCATTAACCTTTCCTGTAATATTGATTCTAAAATCATCAGGTTTAATTTTCATTTTATCTAAAATAGATATTACATCCATTCCTGTACATCCTGCCAAAGCTGTAAGCATTAATTTTTTGGGTCTTGGCCCTTTATTTTCGCCTCCAACTGACTCATCAGCATCAATTTGGATATCAAAATCATCAACACTGCTTTTAAAGTTCATTTTCCCGTTCCATTGAGTCTCTACATTATGTTCACTCATAATTATTTTATTTATCAATTATTTTATTTATGATTATATAATCAACAATCCCTATAAAAATTAGTATTAAACTGATTATTAACAAGGAATTTCCTTCAATACGATTAAACTGATTAATACTTAAAATTATAGTTGCCAGTAAAATGAAAAAAAGGCCTGAATGTTCAATGATTTTTTTCATAGTTTTATATTTTAAAAAAGTTTATAATTATTTTCTTTTGTCATTCCTAAATGCTGATAAGCTAATTCAGTAACTTCTCTTCCCCGTTGTGTACGTTTGATAAATCCTTCTTTTATCAAAAAAGGTTCATACACTTCTTCGATGGTACCACTGTCTTCTCCTACAGCTGTAGCTATAGTACTTATTCCGACCGGACCTCCGTTAAATTTTGATATGATTGTATCAATAATTTTATTATCCATATCATCCAAACCATATTCATCAATATTTAAAGCATTTAAACCATATTTAGTGATTTTAATATCAATATACCCATCTCCTTTTATTTGTGCATAATCCCGAATTCTCCTTAACAATGCATTTGCAATTCTTGGAGTTCCCCTGCTTCGTTTTGCAATCTCCTTTGATGCAGTATCATCTATTTGTATATCAAGTATTTTACTTGAACGGGTTATAATTTTTGTCAAAATTCCTGCATCATAATATTCCAGGTTTGCTTTAATTCCAAATCTCGAACGCAATGGGCTGGTTAAAAGACCTGATCGTGTTGTAGCCCCGATCATTGTAAAAGGGTTTAATTCAATTTGAATATTTCGTGCATTAGGCCCTTTCTCAATTACAATATCAATACATTTATCTTCCATTGCAGAATATAAATACTCTTCAACAACAGGGCTTAATCTGTGAATTTCATCTATAAATAAAACATCATACTCTTCAAGATTTGTCAATATACCGGCCAGATCTCCTGGTTTTTCGAGTACAGGGCCCGAAGTAATTTTTATATTAACATTTAACTCATTTGCTATGATATAGGCTAAAGTGGTTTTTCCAAGTCCTGGCGGCCCATGTAACAAAACATGATCCAATGCTTCATTTCTTTTTTTGGCAGCTTTTACAAATATATCGAGATTTTCTATAACTTTTTTCTGGCCAGAAAAATCATTGAAAAAAATGGGCCTTAGCTTTTTCTCATATTCTTCATTTTTAAGCTCGCTTTGATGTTTTATATTGATTTCTTTTTCCTTCATTAAAAAAATATATTCTTAAAATTATTTTCAAAATTAAACTACTTGAATGATAAAGCCAATTGATTTTTTACTTTTTTTTAAAATAGATTTCAACATATAAATATATATATTATATAATTTAATTAAAATAATGATGTATATAATATCCTGTTAATATTGTTGATATTTTTGTATTACAACACTCATACAATTTTTAAACAAGTTATTAAAAAACATATCAACATTTTATTTTTTAGTTATCAATTGTTTATAGAATTATTAATAGCATGTTAATGATGGAGTGTTAATAACTGATCCTTGTAAATTGAAACATGTTTTGTTAATAATTTGTTCAATGATTTTTCATTATATGTAGTAAATAAATTTTTCATTTTGGGTTAATTTTTTATTTAATTCCTAAAATGAATTATAAAAACTAAAATTATTAAATTTTTTTATGATGTTATTAACATATATTAACAATTGGTTATTAATAACCTTTATATATACATAAATATTGTATTATGAATTGATTAGAGAAATAATAATCTTATTTCGTCCCAATCACCACGGTATCTGATGTGAACATGATATGC
>CAYMKE010000048.1:0-16411 GCA_964390955.1 uncultured Bacteroidales bacterium
TTTCTGAATCCCTAATTTGGACAAGCCAAGACCAAACAGGATGCTTTCAAAGAATTTGATGTGTTTTCGTTTTGGCTTGTCCAAATTAGTAAGCCATGATAACACAATTGAATTCCAAGGATCAGATTTGCATTAAATACAACAGGTACTTTCTTATTTAAACAGTTCTTTTTTAAGTGTTTTAATTCGTTTCTTTTCTACCTTCACCTGTTTTATATGTCCATAATTGGTAGCAAGGTAAATTACAGGACTGAATAAATTATAAGGGAGTCGTTTTAATATAGATAAAATGGAATAAAATTTGTGCCTGGCAAATGTTTTGCCCACTTGAAGCTCGTAGGGGGTCATGTATTTGGGTTGAAATACAACCGTATTGTGGTCATAATATTTCCAATCTGTTGTGGTAAGGCGTCCTTCTTTTTTAAAATCATCGTATACCTTTGTTCCGGGGTAAGGAGTTAAAATATTGAAAGATACAGTGCTAACCTTATTATTAATTAAGAATTTTACTGCTTCATTGAATACCTCTTTTGTATCATTATCAAATCCAAATATCATTGATCCATGAACAAGAATACCCATTTTTCTGATTTTCTTTAATGCTTCTTTGAGTTCTTCAATTTCTTTAAATGCTTTTCGCATGGATTTATTCTGTTCTTCTGATACACTTTCAATTCCGAGGAATAATGTCTTACATCCGCTTTCAGCAGCCAGTTGCATCATTTCTTTGTCTTTAGCCAATAAAGATACGGATGCTTGTCCGCCCCATTTAATATTTAAAGGTTTTATGGCTTTAAACAATTCTTTTGCATATTTAGGATGGCCAATGATATTGTCATCCAGGAACATAAAATTTTTGGAGCCGGATTCTTTGATGTCCCGTACTACATTTTCTACAGGTATATGCCTGATTTTTTTCCCAAAAAGATTCGAGACACAACAAAAATCACAATTATACGGACACCCTCTTGTTGTCATGATCGGAATTAAATTATACAGCCTTCTTTTTATAATGGCATTGAAATCTTTTGGTACATATTTTTTTAAATCAGGGCTTGGGTTGTGATATTTTTTTTTGAGCCTGTTGTTCTGAAAATCTTCAAGCATGGTTTCCCAAATTCCTTCTGCTTCTCCAATGGCGACACTATCTGCATGTTCCAATGCCTCATCAGGCAGAATTGAAGGGTGAACTCCACCGAAGACCACTGTTTTGCCTCGTTTTTTAAACTCATCACAAAGATAATAAGCCCTGGGAGCATTGGCTGTCATACAGCTTATCCCAACAAGGTCACATTCATGTTCAAGGTCTACAAGCCCGTTTTCTTCTTCAATAACAGTTACTTCATGTTCTTTGGGTGTTAAGCCTTGAAGGATATATAGAGCAAGCTGAGGCATCATCAAGCCTTTGTTTGTTTTTTTAGATGTATCTACTGTAGGAGAAATTAAAAGAATTTTCATAAATTAAATTTTTTAGAATAGAAGTATTATTGTTTACACATTTATTTTCAAAAGAATTTTTTGCCTATAACGCCTCTTGTAAGGCATTTTCTATCATGATGTTGTCCAAACTTTTCAAATAATTTCTCAAGCCTTTGCTTCATAAATCTGTATTCAATTAAAAATTGAGGTTAAAATTAGATAAAATATTTTGCCGGAACAATCTTATTTAAAGAAAACTTCCATTAGTGTTTATTCATAATGTCCGCTAATCCCGATACAGTCACTTTTCCTTACGGGGAAGGCTTCATTACGCTTGCCCCAAATTGTTCATTTACACCAGCAAACTGCACATTTTAGGGCTTCGCAAGCCTCGTTATCGGACATTATGAACTAAACACTCGACTTTATAGTCCCTCAGCATTTTAACATTTAGCCCTATGCAGAATAACAAGGGAAAAGAGGGTTTGGCTCTGTGTCTAATAAATGGTTGACAAATTTAACAAGTTGTGTTTTTAGGAATCACTGAATAAAATCCAACGTTCAAAAAACAAAGTTCAATATTTTCACATTATTTATTGAATACAATCATAGCGAATCCCGTTATTTTTTTATTATTTTGCATTCATAATAACAATTTTAAACATTTTAAGCCATGGAACCCTTAAATATTGCATTATTAGGTTGTGGGACAGTCGGAGGAGGCACTGCCCAAATACTCACCGAAATGAAACCGGTTCTTACTGAACGGGCAGCACGTGAAATAAACCTGAAAAAAATTGTGGAAATTCAACCTGAAGAAGCTGTAAAGCGCTTCGATTTACCAATGGAGCTTTTCTGCGGAAACGGTAAACCTCTTACGAAAGAAGAATCAAATCAATTCATTGACGAAATATTACAAGACCCTGAGATTAACATGGTTATTGAAACCATCGGCGGCAGTAACGACTGGATCGAAGACCTGGCAATAAAAACCCTTAAAGCAAAAAAACACCTGATAACTGCAAACAAAGCATTGCTTGCAGAACGTGGCAATAATATATTCAAACATGCCGTGGAAAATAAAGTAGTAGTTGGTTTTGAAGCTGCTGTATGCGGAGCCATTCCAATTATCAAAACCATTAATGAAAGTTTTTCCGGAGATGAGGTAATTTCTCTTTCCGGCATCATGAACGGGACAAGTAATTATATTCTTTCTAAAATGCAAAACGAAGGACTTGATTTTGAGACTGTTCTAAAGATGGCCCAGGATAATGGTTATGCTGAAGCGGATCCCACCCTGGATATCAATGGCGGAGATGCCGGACATAAAATTTGTATCCTTATGAAACTGGCATTTGGTGTGGATATTTCCATGAATCAACTCTCAGTACAAGGCATTGAAAATATAACACAGGAAGAAATTGATTTTGCCAAAGAAATTGACAGCAAGATTAAACTGATCTGCTATGCCAAAAAAGAAAATAACAAGATATATACTACTGTTCAACCCATGATGGTAAAGAACAATAACATGCTTGCAGAAATCAATGGTGCAACAAATGCTGTACGTGTTGAAAATAAATATTCCGGCATGCAGGTATTGATAGGAAGTGGAGCCGGATCAACCGAAACAGCCAGTTCTATTGTTGCCGATATCATATATATTGCAAGATATGCAGAACAGATACCTAAAAAATTCATTAAAACCAATTTACAACCAATTGACCCGGATAAATTTACATTTTCTTATCTTATAATATTTGATACCGAAGATATTCCGGGAATTACCGGGATGGTTACAACCTGTATCGGGAATCAAAACATTAATATAGATACAGTAAGCCATAACAGGCATAATATAGATAAAGCCGTATTTTCCATTGCCACTATGCCTTGCTCAAAAGAACAGATAAGCATGGCCATTCAGCAAATTAAAAAACAAAAACCGGATATTTTATTAAGAGAGCCACGGATTATTCCTATTTTGTACTAACTATTTCAAATTAATGACTGATGAACAAAGAATATACAAATGAATTATTACTTGATTTTGGTGAAGATGAAAATAAATTGATTCCTGTTGTAACACAGGATTACAATACAAAACAAGTATTAATTTTGGCATTTGCCAACAAACAAGCATTTGATGAAACCCGAAAAAGTGGTTATGCTACCTATTGGAGCCGCAGCAGGAAAGAATTATGGAAAAAAGGAATGACTTCAGGAGATATGCTTAAAATTGAAGAAATAAGAATCAATTGTGAACAAAATTCACTCCTTTATATGGTGACTCCAATAGGCAAAGGAGCCTGCCATGCCAAAAAAGAAGACGGGGATCCTTATGCATCTTGTTATTACCGAAAAATAAATTCTGATAATTCACTTGAAATCATTGAAAAATAAAATATAATGGAACAACAGCAAAAACTGATCATTGGAATGCCTGCCGGTTCACTGGCAAATGCATCAAGAGGGGGTAATCTGATTAATTTATTGGCAAATGCGGGATTTAAAGCAACAGGATATGAAAAAGGAGGGCCAAGTAATTTCAGCACTTTCAGCTACTTATACGGATGGGACGGACGTCCTCAGGAATTTGGAACCCAATTGGCACTCAATGAAATTGATGTGGCCATTTCTGGTGAGGACTGGATTAAAGAACGGATATATGAGATGAAATATGAATACGGCCGGGAAATTGAAACCGAAAAGGTATTGTCGTTGAACAGAGGGAATGTCCGTATTGTAGGAATCGTTAGCGGATGTAATGAATGTGCCAATATCAATGATTATTTACAATCCATTAGTAAATCTCAAAAAATTATTACAGTAGTCTCAGAAATGCCATACCTGGCTTTACATTGGTTGCGTGAAAAGCTGGATGCACTTGGCTTATCATCACAATATTCTGATTTTTCTGTACAAAAATATAAAACACCACCCAAAATTAAACAAGGCATAGTAATATACGAGACCTGGGGAAAAACGGAAGCCAAAGTCAAAAACGGCGGGGCAGATATTGGATTAGAAATTACCCAGTCAGGTTCGGCTATACGGAATTACGGCCTTAAAATCATTGATGAAATCATGCGTTCAGAAACCGGGATTTATATCAATCCGGAAATAAAGAATGATGACAATAAAAAAGAATTGCTCCGTATGTTTTTATTGAACCTATATGGCGCTGTATATGCAGAAAACAAAGTGATGGTCATGTTTAATGTCCACAATGAAAATACCACCGGAGTGGAAGAATATCTTTCCAAAAACAATTTATATGGAGATGAGCCTACCATTACAAGAGGAAAAAATTTTACAGAATACAATATACAGGTTGAAATATCGGATATTCGTACCCCTTTGGCTAAATTAAGGTATGACCTGGCCATGCTGAAATCGAAAAATATAGATACCATTCCCCTGGAATCTTCTATCCCGGAAATTGATGTGGTAGGGTTTTAATGGTTTAACCCATCCAATCATTTTAGGTGGTTTTTATCACATTTTTTAAAAATATCCTGGTATAATTATTGCAATTATTTATATGTTTATTTTTTATTTTTCAATGGTCATATGGAACCGCATGATTAAAATAATCATTCTCGTGTGAGTTTAATAATTATTTTAATCATGCTTGTTTCATATTATATCACTTCATAAAATCATTATCATTATGATACAAAAAAATACCAGGATAAACAATATCATCCCTGTTATTGGATTTGGCACCTGGAAAATTTCAGGAGAAGAATGCATTCAAAGTGTTGAACATGCTCTTGATATAGGGTACCGGCATATAGATACAGCACAAATGTACAGGAATGAACATGAAGTAGGAAAAGGAGTTAAACGATCAGGTGTAAAAAGAGACGAAGTGTTTGTAACAACTAAAATTGCCACGGATAATTTATATCCTCCTGAAATTAGAAAATCAACAGCTAGAAGCCTTGAAAAACTTGAAATGGATTATGTAGATTTATTATTGATCCATTGGCCGACGCCTGAAATGGACTTAAACGATTGTTTAGAAACCATGTTTGAGTTAAGAGATGAAGGATTTATTCGTCATGTGGGGATTAGTAACTTTAATCCCGGACTTTTTGAAAGATCATTAAAGATAGGGCCGATTGTAACTAACCAGGTTAAATTTAATATTCATAACAGACAACAAGATAATTTAAATATTGCAAAACAACATAAATCTTCTATAACCGCTTACACCCCCTTAGAGCATGGGAATGTCCCCAAAGATAAACCATTGAGGAGCATCGGGGAAAAATATAATAAAACACCTTCACAAGTAATACTCCGCTGGCTTATTCAGTTGGGCAATGTATCTGTAATACCAAAGGCTGCCAGTAATCTGCACCGGATAGAAAACATTGATCTTTTTGATTTTGAATTATCCGGGCAAGAAATGGAGATTATTAATAATTTAGAAGCAGCTTAAGCATATTATAAATTATAGAATAAATGAACATTTTAAATGAATTTCACATTTTATTGCATGTAATTATTGCTGCTGTACTATCCGGAATTGTCGGGTTTGAACGTGAAAAATCGCATAAACCGGCAGGCATCAAAACCAACATGATGGTGGGTGGAGCTGTGGCGCTCCTGGTTTTACTCGGTGAAATTATTGTATTTAAATACAGTAATGCAGGGTTAACAAATTTTATTCAAACGGATCCTACCCGTATTATTCAGGCCATTATTGTTGGAGTAAGCTTTATAGGTGCGGGAACCGTTTTGCAAAATAAACGCGAACAAGAAATCAGGTATTTAACAACAGCAGCTACCTTCTTGTTTTCT
Organism: uncultured Bacteroidales bacterium; assembly: GCA_964390955.1. Taxonomy (GTDB): domain Bacteria; phylum Bacteroidota; class Bacteroidia; order Bacteroidales; family JBBRXJ01; genus CAYMKE01. The sequence continues at coordinate 6,232 of CAYMKE010000048.1, forward strand.
ACCGGCATAGGTATTGCTGTAGCGCTTCAACAATACATCCTGGCTGGAGGGGTAACAATCTTTACTGTTATTATCAATATTTTTATCGGCTGGGTAAATCAAAAGATAAGAAACAAATAATTAAAAATATAATTTTTAGCTGATTTTCATTATGTTGTTTTTTTTTGTATTTTTGTTCTTGTATTGCAGTCAATGTTATCTTTATTTAATAAATGCTTAAAACTATAAAGCTTAAACATATTATTGTCTTGTTGTATCTTTTTTCAACACTCATATCCATTTATGGACAGGGCAAACATGTTGAAAAAAAGGAAATCTTTAACGATGCTATGTATTTTTACAACCGTGATGATTATGCAGAGGCGTTATATAATTTTAAACGTCTTTATCGTTATGACAGCACGAATGCAAGCATTAATTATAAAATAGGATATTGTTATATGCAAATCCCCGGGGAAGAGCATAAAGCAATACCTCATCTTAAAAAAGCAACAAAAAATATTTCAGAAAATCACAATGAGTTTTCATTTAAAAATAAAACGGCTCCTTTGCATACTCTTTATTATCTTGCCAAGGCATACAGGTTAATTGGTAAAATAGATAAATCAATCGGGGTGTTGAATGAATTCATGGAATCACCCTATTATAATGTGAAATATAATGATGAAATGGTATCGCGGGAACTCTTGATCAGTAAGCATGCAAAAATATTACGCGACAATCCTGTTCACTATAAATTGACAGAACTTGAAGAAACTATTAATGATTCTTTTTCATGCCAACGTCCTGTTGTGTCTGGCAATGACCAGCATATGGTATTCATTAAAAAATTTAAGTTTTATGATGCCATCATGTATTCACAAAAAAATAACGATAAATGGATGAAAGCCAAAAATATTACTCATTCTATAGGTTCGGACGGCCATATGTACCCTTGTGCACTTTCATTCGATGGTAGTCAGTTATTTCTCGTCAAAGAAATGAATAAAGGAAATCAGGATGTTTTTATCAGTAAGTTAAAAGATGGATCGTGGACCAAAGCCATTCGGTTCAACGATAAAATAAACTCTTTAAAAAATGAGGCTCATGCATCACTTTCGCCCGATGGCCAAACACTATACTTCACGAGAAGCAAAGGACTCTCAAAGGCTCAATATGATATTTTCTATACAGAAAAAAGAAATAATGGAAAATGGAAACGCCCCAGGCATTTAAAAAATCTGATCAACACAAGATGGAACGAAGCCACGCCATTTGTTGCCAACGAGGGGAAAATATTGTTTTTTAGTTCTGAAGGACATTACAACATGGGAGGGTATGACATATTTTTTTCCATTAAAAACGATAAAAATAAATGGACTGAACCTCAGAATTTAGGTTATCCAATCAACACGACAAAAGATAATTTATTTTTTGTCCCGGTACAAAATGGCACAACCGGATATATTTCAATGAAAGAAAAAAATAATGATAATTTCAATATCTATAAAATTGAATTATTATTTCACCCGTTTCTTGATAGTGATAACAAACAGGACGAATAAAAAATCATCAATTATTTTATGAAAATAGATTTTTTTATAAAATAAAAATGACATTTCCTTATCTTTGCGTGCGAAGTGGTTTTTAAATGCGAAAAAAATAAACAATGAACAATCTTTTTAAACGATTAGAAGAGAAAAATATTATTTTACCAGGCGAAGTAGAATCAATTCTTAAACAATGTAAAAAACTAACAGTATTTGATTATGTAAAAGATTTGGCAACTGCAGCTGTTGGAGGAGAAAACAGTGATACGTTTGATGTAAAATATGATATACCAGGGAAAGGCGAATATACAGAAGCAATTGTTCACAGGGTAACGAATGGTGTTTCGGCAAATTATACAGAACCCTACATGCGGCGGCGCGACCCTGGCACAATGGCTATTGCAGATAATCAGCCTACAGATAAAGAAACATTCCAGGAAAAATATGGGATGGATTTTTCTATTGTTAAAGATGAGACTTTTCAATGGCTGAAAGACCAGGAATTGGCAATGTTTTTTTATTTTGCCGGCAAACAAAATATTGGCGTCTGGGGCCTTGCCATAGCGCCTGCAAATGCAGGGTTTTTTTCGATGGGCCTGGCCATGTTACAAAAAATGACCCCGGTGAATGAATTACCGGACCATGCCACTATTAATTCTGTAATTTATGTTGCTCCTACATTCAGGCATACACATTTTAATGGGAAACAAGTAGTGGTACACAACAGGTTAGAAAATTTCCACGAAATTTTTTCATACAATCTATATCCCGGCCCAAGTGCAAAAAAAGGCTTATATGGAGCATTATTAACCAAAGGAGAAAAAGAAGGATGGATTACTGCCCATTGTTCTTCTGTAGAAGTGGTTAGCCCATATGACAATACAACCACCTTTATGCACGAGGGAGCCAGTGGTGGAGGGAAAAGTGAAATGTTCCAAAATATTGTAAGAGAACTCAATGGGCAAATATTGATCGGGGAAAATGTGTTTACCGGTGAAAAACGGTATACCAACCTTCCATTATTGTGTTCATTTCATCCCGTTGCCGATGACATGGCATTATGCCACCCTTCGCTACAGAAAGATGATGGTAAGTTAACAATACTGGATGCCGAAAATTCATGGTTCATTCGTGTGGATAGTATAAATGAATATGGCGATGATCCTTACCTTGAGAAATTAACGATCAATCCACCCAAACCTTTACTATTTTTAAATTTAAAATCAAAACCCGGGGGCACGGTTTTAATATGGGATCATATTGAAGACGAAGAAGGAAAAAAATGTCCAAATCCACGTGTCGTTGTACCAAGGGAAATTATGCCGAATATAATCAGCCGTCCGGTAACCATTGATGTACGGAGTTTTGGAGTGCGCACCCCCCCCTGCACAAAAGAAGATCCTAATTACGGAATCATCGGGCTATTTCATATATTGCCCCCGGCCCTGGCTTGGCTATGGCGGCTGGTATCTCCAAGAGGCTTTGGAAATCCGAGTATTGTTGGAGAAAAAGGAATGCAGTCAGAAGGTGTCGGGTCTTATTGGCCCTTTGCAACCGGAAAAATGATAAAACATGCCAATATGTTGTTAGAACAAATTATTAATACTCCCAGGATGCATTATACATTAGTTCCCAATCAGCATATCGGTGCATGGAAGGTAGGATTTAAACCACAGCTCATGATGCGCGAATACCTTACCCGGAGAGGGAGTGCAAAACCCAGAAGTGACCAATACCAGGATGCCAGATGCCCCCTTTTAGGATATGAATTAAATTATCTTACCATTGAAGGCTTTAAAATACCTACACGCTTTCTGAAAGTATACAGACAAGTAGAAGTTGGAAGCGAAGGATATGATAAAGGAGCCGCAATTTTATATGAATTTTTCAAAAAAGAATTAAAAAAATTTTTAACTCCCGAACTATCCGCAACAGGCAAAAGAATTATTGATGCATGTATGAATGGGGCATCTGTTGAAGATTACCATTCACTCATACCCATGAATTATCAATATTCATTCCTTACGATTGAAGATTATGAAAATTCAATAGATTAACCATTATCATCAATTTCATTGTTTGTTTTATTATGCATACGAAAGAAAGCCAGGAAAGATTAACCCCGGAAGCTGTACGTTTGCTTTTACAGGAAGGGAATATCCGTTTTTTAAATAACACTCCTCAAAAAAGAAACTTTATCAATGAGGTGAAACAATCTTCATCAGGCCAATATCCTGTTGCAGCCATCCTAAGTTGTATTGACTCCAGAACCCCGGCAGAAATTATTTTTGACCAGGGCCTGGGAGATATTTTTAATATCCGTATTGCCGGTAACATTGTCAACGAAGACATCCTGGGAAGCATGGAGTTTGCCTGTAAAGTGGCCAATGCCAAACTCATTGTTGTAATGGGCCATACCAAATGCGGGGCCATCACCAGCGCGTACAATGAGTTTAAAATGGGATTCATTTCCAACTTGTTATCAAAAGTACAACCTGCAATAAATATGGTAAAAGAAACGAAAAAACAACAAGATAACGTGAATGACGATTTAATTGAAAACGTTATTTTGAACAATATTCAGTTAACCATTGAACAAATAAGGAATGAAAGTAAACTATTACAGGAAATGGAAACATCAGGCCATATCCGCATCATTGGAGCCCTTTATGACATTGCTACAGGAAAAGTTGAATTTAAATGATTTACCCGTGTTATGGAAAACACGTTGACAGTTAGTAGTAAAAAAAAATGAGAAGCAATTGAATCTCCCCAAATTATAAACTTTTGATTTTTAAGTATTTATAATTTAAAGGGTGTGCGCATAATATAAAAATAAACAAGAGAAGATAAATTTATTTTTAATCCCCAATATTTTTTCTTTTCTTTACAATATATTTTTACGTCATATTTAATAATCTTAAAACATTTATATTATGAAATTCAAACATTTTATTTTAACCATTTTAGTCGGTCCCATTCTTTTAATTTCCTGCAATAAACAGGTTCAGCAAGCAGGTATGGCTCTTGAAACAGAAAAAGATACCATTAGTTACTGCTTAGGTATTAACTATGCAAAAAGCAACATAGATAATAATTTTGATACTGTTTCTACAGCAATCATTGCAAATGCAATGGATGATGTATACAATGAAGATGAATTAAAAATATCTGAAGAAGATGCCGCACAAATATTACAACAATATTATATGAAGAAAAGACGTAAGGCAGTCAAAGAAAACCTTCGCAAAGGACAAGAATTCTTAGAGCAAAACAAAGAGAAAGAAGGGGTAAAAGTAACAGAAAGCGGATTACAGTATAAAATATTAAAAGAAGGAACTGGTGAAAGCCCCTCGGAAGATTCAAGAGTAAAAGTAAATTATAAAGGTACTTTTATTGATGGGGACGTATTTGACAGTTCATATGACAGAGGAGAACCCGCTACATTTGAAGTTAACAGAGTAATTCCTGGTTGGAGTGAAGGAATAAAAATGATGAAAGAAGGAGGCAAATGGAAATTTTTCATCCCCTCAGATATTGCATATGGCGAAAGCGGTACAAGAGGTATTGACCCCAATTCAACATTAATCTTTGAAGTTGAATTGCTTGAAGTGCTACCCCCACAACCTGAAAAACAACAAAATCCAATGCAAATGCAGATGAAATAAGCTTATTTTATTCATAATATTTTAAGGCTGTTTTAAAAGTCAGTATTTTAGGCTTTTGAAACAGCTTTTTTATTTTAATATGATGAAGGTTTAATAGCTTTAAAAAAATAAAAAACATCTGAAAAAATCCGGAAAATTGACTTTCTGGTTATATTTGCGTAAATAATTATTATAATGATCTATTTTCCAAATGCTAAGATCAACATTGGATTAAATATTACTGAAAAACGGAATGATGGTTTTCATACTATTGAAACAATTTTTTATCCTGTGAAATGGTGTGATATTGCTGAATTCATAGTGAATAATGAATCCACCCCTTCGTTTAAACACTCTGGCATTCCTCTGGATATTTCTGCGAATGAAGATAATTTATGTTACAAAGCATATCTTTTATTAAAAGAGGATTATCGGCTTCCGCCTTTGCAATTTCATTTACATAAAGTTATTCCTGTTGGTGCCGGATTGGGAGGAGGCTCATCTGATGCTGCATATACATTATATTATCTTAATGATTACTTTAATCTTAGGCTCTCTTTAGGCCGGTTGGCAAATTATGCAGAAAAACTCGGCAGTGACTGCCCTTTTTTTATTAACAATAAACCAACGTTTGCAACCGAAAAAGGAAACCGCTTACGGAATATTGAACTGGATTTACAAGATCATTATATCGTGATTGTCTACCCCGACCTCTATATTTCAACAAAAGAAGCATATTCAGGTATTGTACCCCAAAAAAACAATGAGTCATTGGAAACATTAATTCAATCGCCTGTCTGCGAATGGCGTTATGCTATTAAAAATGATTTTGAGACGGCAATCTTTAAAAAATATCCTGAAATTGAAGGTATAAAAAAACGGTTGTATAATCATGGAGCACTTTATGCATCTATGACCGGAAGTGGTTCATCAGTGTATGGTATATTTGACTCTCCTAAAAACCTGGCATCAATATTTTCAGAAAATTATCAAATATGGCAAGGCCCGTTGTAATCCCATGGGGTTATATTTGGCTTGGTGAGCTTTCCGCTTTTTATTCATTTTTTGTTTTCTCATATTTGTCTCAAAAGCACAAAATTCAAGAAAACAAAAAGCTTTTTTATTGTATTTTTATCGGACAGTAATGATTTTATTATTAAATTTGCACAAAAAATTAACTCAATGTAAATTTACCCAATGGTATAAAATATAATTAAATTTGCCAGTTAAAGAGTTAACTATTCAAACTTTGCGGTATTACAGTATAAAGTTGGTATACCATAAACTAAAAACCAGATATTATAAATAAAAAAAAACGCATGAAATACCATATAATATTTTCATTTTTTTTCATCTTTTTACTTATGTCTTGTGAAAAAAAACCACAATCAGAAGATGATACCAATTATAATATTACAACAAATTTGGATGAAATAATAAATACACTGGACAGCTCAGAATTCATAACAATCTCTCCACAACCGGAGGATACGATTGATCTGAATCAAACATTTTTACTACAAACATATACAAAAACCGTTAAATATATCAAACAACATGAATCAGGTAAAAAATCCACTAAAGATATTGAAGTTGGAATATATATTTATAATATTGAAATATTAGATTCAAATAACATTGCGTATAGCTTTACAAAAACTGAAACTGATACAGGACAATTCTCCCTGGAATTATCCGAAATTTTAAACCCAGATAGTAAATTTAAAATAGCAATACAGTATACTTATAATCACTCATCCACACATGCACTTGAAATTAATGATTTTAAAAGGCAAAAAGAATACTTTTATAATACCAATGAACATCCAGAATTATTTTCATATTTGGTATATTGTCAATATCCACTAGACCGACAGTATAACTATTTGCAAGATGAATATTCCTATGGTTTTATTAAATTATACCAGAAACCTGATTATATTTTAAACGAGCATCTTGTTGCTAAAATCACAAACATAAACACGGGCGAATATTCTTCTAGAACAATGGATTACGATGAAGAATTAGAAATTTTAAAATATGAAATGCCTGTATTAGCAAATAACTCCATATATAAAATTGAATTTCTTATAGATGGGGTTGAATTCTATCCTCCAAATTATTTCAAAACAAGCAAATACAACACATTTTCAGATAAAATTGGAACTGCATTTGAAGGTGAAAATAAAGGAGCTTTAAGTGCCAATAATGCAGTGCATTATACAATCACATATTACAATCGTGAACCAAAAGATGAACCAATGGATTATTATGAACGAATTTCATCTTTTTCCGGTTCAATAAATACGGCTAACTTACTGAACGGGGTTGACTATATTAAATTAGTTACAGTTGAAATAGATACACAAAAAACTGATTTAAACGTGTTTGGTTATGATTATGCCCGGAAATTAGGATTTAAAGTTGACAGGGCAACCGATTACGCTGGATTTAAGCCTGTTAAAGATTTTATTTACATTTCAAACAACATTTTTAACATGGAAGAAGAAAATTTAAAATTAAGTGATTCTGAAATATCAAACAAAAAACCAAAGACTTCAGAATACTATTATACAATAATAAATAATTGGTCGTGGATATTCTCAGAAGACATTAGAGAATTCCATGCACAAGCATCGAATTTAAATAATAGCCCATTAAAAGATTCAATTTTAAATTTGAAATATACTTTTAACCGGGATGTAAAAATGAAATATTATTATAAAATGCACTATCAAATTCCAGGTATCAACAAAATAGTTTTCACAGGAGAATATGAAGTAGGTCCTTAATATATGCTCACCTTTAAAATCTTAACTAAAAAGAAAAAAAGATGAATTTAAAAAAACTATTTTTATCATGTTTAATGATATGCATGGGAGTACTCTTGGCAGCTCAGTCTTACGTGCTACAAGACAGCGACTTAACTGTAGATACAAATGGAATTATAACCGATTGCAGCTATGACTTCACCAATAATGATATCATAATTCCAGATAGCGTAAACGGGACTGAAATAACAGGTATCGCGGATGTAAATGTATTTGGTACTGTTGATATTTTCTATGCACAAGGCATCTCAAATGTTGTATTGCCATCAGGAATTAAAACAATTGGAGATAATGCATTTAAAGGAAACGACCTGACTTCAGTGGCGCTTCCTGATGGATTATTACGGATTGGAGAAAGTGCATTTAATAATAATGATTTTGCTTTTACAGAAATTGACATTCCCAATAGTGTAACATTTATTGGACAATATGCTTTTTCAATGAATGCCATCGATAGTATTAAATTACCTGTTGTATCAGTACCTGGTTTTGAGGGATGGATTGATAATAACGGAACAGAATATGAAGGAGGAACAACAATAGAATATAATGGAAATGAATACAGAGCAATAATTAATTACACTCTACAAGATGATGACGTAGAAGTAAACGAAGAGGGAATGATTTCAAGTTGTAGTTATGACTTTACATACACAGATATCATTATCCCTGATACATTGGACGGAGTTAGTATAGCAGGAATTGAAGATAAAGGATTTACAGGCATTTTTGAATATAAAGGAATAACAAGCTTACAGTTACCTAACACGATAACTTATGTTGGTAATAACGCCTTTAGGAGCAATGAACTATTAAGCATTAATATCCCTGGGGCCGTAAAATATATTGGTGTAAATGCATTTAGCAGCAATAACATGGATAGTGTTGATATCCCTAACAGCGTAACATATATTGGACAACAAGCTTTTTGGGGTATTGATTCAATAGTATTGCCAACACCAAATGAGTTTGGTTTTGAATATTGGATTTCTAGTAATGGAAATAATTATCCAGGAGGTGAAAAAGTAGAACCTTCTTATGATTGGTTTGAAGCAAAAATTATTTATACACTTACAGATGCTGATGTGCAAATACACAATGGAAATATTGATACTTGTATGTACGATTTTTCGAGAAAATACATAAAAATACCAGACTCTCTTCACAATCAACGCATAACAGGAATATCAAATGGAAAAGAGCTTACGTTTTATAATTACGAGGGCGTATTTAGCCACAAAGGTATAAAAGAGGTTCAATTGCCTAACTACATCGACAGCATAGGCGATTATGCATTTTATGAAAACGAACTTGATCGTTTAATGATCTTGCCTGATCATATAAAATATATTGGCATTGATGCGTTTACTTTAAATTCATCCTTCAATGGTGTCGTGCTGCCCGCTCCCACAAATGGTAGTTTAATATGTAAAAATTGGATCGATAACAACAATAATGTTTATGAGATTGGTGACACCATTACAAACTTCTATGAAAAGAGTTATACGGCTCAATTTACATATCCTCCAGGCACTTCATTTATTTCACTGTCTGATCCATTGAATTTTGAAAACGTGACAGTCAATACCCAATCGAGTAAAGCATTAACAATCACAAATGAAGGCAATACCCCGTTTACCGTAACCAACATTGTTTTGCCCGATGGTTATACAGCAGATTGGACGAATGGAGAAATTTCCAATGACAGCAGCCAGGTTGTAAATATCACTTTTTCACCTATACAAGAAATAACTTATTCAGGGATGATTCAAGTTATATCTAACGCAACAGATGGTATCGATTCAGTGTCAGTCAGTGGAACAGGAGAGAATTCCACATCCACCCAAGATATTTCTATTTCAGAAAAACCAAGCATTTATCCTAATCCAGCGAGTTCCTATATTATTTTACCTGTTGAATTTCAAAATACTGAAATTGAAATATTTACCCTTAGTGGCACATTAATACTCAGACAAGAGTTAACTGATAATCGTATTAATATAGAGGATCTAAAAAACGGCATGTATATAGTGAAAATCATAAATAATAAAATCAATATGCAAACAGAATTCATAAAACAATAAAATTTTTACAATATGGCATAGTTGCAGGGCAAACCCACACTAGCAGGGGTAGATCCGCACAAAAGAAAAACACTTGCGCGATAGGGGGG
>CAYMKE010000049.1:0-16330 GCA_964390955.1 uncultured Bacteroidales bacterium
AGAACTTCTTTTAATTCTTTTATCTCAAGATTTGAAAGTCTTCCCAGAGCTTTAATAACTCTTTGTTTATCTATCGTTCTTATCTGGTCAAGTACAACCCAGTCAATTTCATTATCGTGTTTAATTTCAACTCTGGTTGGATATTTTTTTGAACTCGTGGTCATTGGAGCTATTACAATTGTCCGAAGATACTTATTCATTTCCTGCGGTGAAATCACAACACAAGGCCTGGTCTTTTTAATTTCACTACCGATTGTTGGGCCTAAATTAACCAGTACAATTTGATATTGATTTATTTCCATTCTTCAAGATTTTCATCATCAAAAACATCATCAAATAACAACTTATCATGTTCCTGTTTTGCCATTTCTTTAAAAGCCTCTTCCCAACCTTTTCTGGGTTTATTTAATGGTTTTATTATAATCCGGCCTTTCTCAAGAATCAAATCAACCTTATCCTTAAGATTATACTTTTCAATAATTGTTTTGCTAAATCTAATTCCCTTTGAATTTCCTATCTGAATAATTGAAACTTCCATATCTAAATTAATTTTAAATAGTAATTACAAAGTTAATACAAATATAGAAAAAATCAAAATCAATTGTTCAAAATCATTATTTTTTATCTTCACTTAAATCACCTATAAACAACCTTCTGAATGAAAACCACTTACAAAACAATCCAAAAAAATTCAGGCACGCGTATATTGACGGCATTCCGGCTGAAATATATGCCAGGATAGCAAGACAAAAAGAATGGCTTAAAAAAAAGGCTCATCGAGAGCACAGGGCACGGCGGATTTTATCTTTGAAATGACAAACCCGCGGAACTTTATGAAACCCACGCCCGTGGTTAAAGGATTTGAAGTGTCCGGTGCCCCCGGCATTCCCATTGACTCCATTGAAGCAGGCACTCAAAAAGGATTGGTAATTAAAGGCGAAAGGTTTGGGAATATACGAGATCGCTTCGCTAAGTTCTTCGTTGAAACAAAAATCTTAAATTATTCGCAAGGCTCATGAAATCGCTTCGCTAAGTTCTCGAATACTCCAGTATACTGCGGTTTAAGATTTTTGTTCCGCCTCGAACTTTAACATTATAGAAGAAACACTATTTAGTTGTTTTGTATAGTTATTTGATTGATGTTATTGTTATTAAATTACTTAATTGTTTGTTGGATGTAATCTTTTTCAAAATTCACCAGTTTGAATAGTATGGTTGTAAGATATTCGGTTTCATTTAACAGTTCTATATATAATGCTGTATTTCGTTTACTGATTTTTTTATTATTGCTTTGAACTTCCTGGATATGTTCTTTCCCCATTTCATGTATTGTACGAATGATTTCAGCATTTTTCTGGGTAATGACTTCATAATTTTTTAAACCATTTTCATACCCACTTAAGACTAGTTGAATATATGAATTTATTAATTGATCAAGATAATCCAAGTTTTTTTGTTGATATTTTAGTACAGGATTATGTTTGTTATCTAAATGGTTAAAAATCATTTTGCTAATATTTGTAATATGTAATGAAACCTGTTGAAGAGATTCAGCAATTTTAATATAGTAAATTCCAAAATCAAAAGATTCTGTTTCGATTTTTTTAATGTTGTCATGAATATTATCCTTTAAAAATTTAATTTCGGAATTAATAGCTTTGCTGGTTGATTTGGCTTTTTTTGATTTTTTTCGCTTTTCTGAAATTAAACAGTTGATATTTTGGTGATATAAATTGGAAACTTCTTTTATAATATTTAATATATTTTCACGGATACTTTCGTTATGTTTACCGGCTTCAAGACTGGTAACCCATTTATTAAAACATTCTTTTTCTTTTTCTTTTTCTTTGAAAAGATTGTGAGTATTAATTAAAATGAATATAATTAAAGCAATTAATAATGCAATAGCAATGATGCCACCCCATTGAATTAATAATACAAAGAGAAAAGAAATTGTAAATGCCGCGAATGCAGTAAAAAACCATCCACCTACTACTGTCAATACTCCTGTTATACGGTAAACAGCACTTTCTCTTCCCCAGGCCCTGTCAGATAAAGAGGCACCCATGGCAACCATGAAGGTTACATAAGTCGTTGAAAGAGGAAGTTTTAATGAAGTGGCAAATGAAATAATAATACTTGCCACAAATAATATAACAGAGGCCCGGATAACATCAAAGTGAGCCCCGGATTGTATTGAAGTTTTATCTATATTTGAATCAAAACGTTTGGCAATAAAATTTTGGACAGAATGAGGAATGATCTTTTGTATAAATTGAGCTGCATAAAATACAATCCTGACAATAATTCGTGATAAATAGGAAGCCTGAAAACGTTCTTCACCCTCTTCTTGTCTACCTAATGTAATTTCTGTTTGTGTAACAGATTTAGCTTTTTTTGATAACCATAATGTAACGGCCATTATAGACCCCGCGATTAATAATAAAAACGTTGGTGTTTTTACAGCTTTTGTTAAAGACACCATCAGAAAAGCATCTGACGACAACTCTTGTGCAGCATATGCTTTATACGATGCAAGGCCTGCTAATGGAACCCCGATAAAGTTTACCAAATCATTTCCTGCAAACGCCATGGCAAGGGTAAATGTTCCCACTAAAACAACAAATTTGAAAATATTTGCTTTAAAAAATGATATAAAAATTTGCAAAATAAAAGTCCAAACAACAAAGCTAATAATAATGATGTTTAACGAATTTGTTTTTACCCATCCAAGCATTTCTTCGGAGACAAAAGATGAGCCTTTGGCGCCTTTAATGATTAAAAAATAAGTGATGGAAGTGATGGCAATTCCTCCAAATACAGAGCCAAAATATTTATATGTTTTTTGATAATTAAAAGTGAAAATAATTCTTGTTATATATTGTATTATTGCTCCCAATGTAAATGAAACGATGATTGAAAGCAAAATACCTGAAATGATTTCAAGTGCCTTTGATGTATTGATAAAAGTTGATATATCAGTATCAGTACCAAATGTTTTTATTAAGGCAATACCAACTGTAGCCCCTAAAAGCTCAAAAACAATGGAAACTGTTGTTGATGTTGGCAATCCAAAAGTATTGAATACATCTAATAAAATGATATCTGTAAGCATTACTGCCAGGAATAATATCATTATTTCTGAAAAATATAATTTATCAGGATGAAATATGCCTTTTCTTGCGACTTCCATCATTCCGTTTGAAAAGGATGCACCTACCAATATCCCTATTCCTGCTATGATCATAATAGTTCTCAATGAAGCAACTTTTGAGCCTATTGAGGAATTCAAGAAGTTTACAGCATCATTGCTCACACCAACAATTAAATCAGAAATAGCCAGTAAAAATAATACTACTATTATTCCAATGTAAATACTTTCTATCATTTAATTAATTATTATAAAATTTGAGATCAAAAATATATTTTTAAAAAACAATATATGTATTTTGTTTGTTAAATTAATGTTAAATTAATGTTAAATTTTGTTCCTTTTTTGGAAATACCCGGATATGTTTTTGTGCAATAGGTTATTAAACCTGTAATCGTTTTTTTATTACATAACCCGCGATATAAGATGTATTATAGTTCAATGTATTTTTCAGGTGATATTTCTATTTCCCTAAGAATTTGTCGGATTAATGAGCGGTCTATTTCCTGGTTGTCATGGTGTGGCAAAGTAGTATACCTTTCATCAGGATGACGGTAAAACACATGACTTCCTTTTTAACGTTAAATTTCAAATCCTATATAAAGAAGCAGCTTTTCAAGTACCTTGACTTTTACCACCGGTAGTTTTGAACTTATACCGCAATTGAGATTTGTTGGAAACCAATAAAGTCAGGTAGTTCTTTTAATTCTTCTTCACTAAGTTCCTCTAAACATAATTGTACTACCTCCTGAAGGTTTTTATACAACTCATCTAAGGTAGACGCTTGCGAGCGGACTCCTGGTAACCCGGGAATAATTCCAATATACTGGTTAATCTCATTATCCCGGATAACTTCAGCTGTAAATTTATAATTTTTCATTGCTATCATTATTTCTACAAATATAACGATTTTTTCACTTTTAGTTTTACCCCAACGGATGATGTTTTTCCAATTCCTTAATGTTAATTGTTTACCCGCCAACATCAATCTGCCTCCCTTTAGGTGCGGAAAAAAACGGGTTGATGTTGGCCTATAATTTAAAAGCAGAATATATGTTGGGGCTGTTTAATAAAAAAAGGCGCCTTAAAAGCGCCTTTTTTGTGTTTAGCTGATGTTGATTTTTTTCTTTGGTTTTTCCTGTTCTTTTTGTTTCGGAATTTTAATATCTAATATTCCGTCATCGTATTTTGCTTCAATTTTTTCTTTATCCAACCAATCGGGACAGGCAAATGACCTGCTAAATTTGGTATAGCTGAATTCCCTTCGGGTATATTTTTTTCCTTCCTCTTCATCTTTTTGAGACTTTTCAGCTGATACGGTTAACGTATCCCCGTCTATGTCAACAGAAAAATCCTTCTTTTGTAGTCCTGGTGCAGCAATTTCAATGTGGTAGTCATTTTTGCCTTCTTTAATATTTACAGAAGGCATTGTAATGCCTCTGCTCATGTTTTCATTATTTACCCAAAACTCTTCATCAAATAAATCGTTGATGAATGAAGGAAAAATCGCTGTGTTTAATTTTGGTAACATGGTTAACCCCTCCTATTTGTTTGATTATACATTTATTAATTTTTTAATATCATTTTTTCAAGTTACATGCCAAATGATTAAATTGCATAAATTTTTAATAAAAAAATGACATTATTACTTAGAATCAAAATTCCTTATAAAAATACTGTCATTTTGACTTATTATTTTAACTTTGGGCGTCATTTTGTCTTATATATTTTTTTGAAAATATTGGCAAAAAATTTGAAGAGCATAAATGATTATTATGACAGAAGAAAAAAATGAGCTAAATCATGGAATACAAAGATTATTATAAAATATTGGGTGTAAATAAAAAAGCGAGCCAGGATGAAATCAAAAAGGCCTATCGAAAACTGGCCCTTAAATATCATCCTGACAAAAATCCTAATGACAAAAAAGCGGATAAGATATTTAAAGATGTTAATGAAGCATATGAAGTACTAAAAGACCCTGAAAAAAGGAAAAAATATGATCAGCTTGGCACTAACTGGAATAAATATCAACAGTATGGCGACCAGGGATTTTCCGGGTTTGGTTTCGACGGTAAAGGACAAGGCGGATCATATAGGACAGGATTCGGGCAGACTTCGGACTTCGAAGACCTGTTTGGAGACGTTGGCGGATTTTCAGACTTTTTTAATCAATTTTTCAGAGGAACGGGAAGGAAAACATATAGTTCAACCGGATACAGGCCGGAACAACCACGTGGACAAGACTATCAAAGCACCATTGACTTGAATCTGGAAGATGTACACAACGGGACAAGCAAGATATTGAATGTAAACGGGCAAAAGATCAAGATTAATGTGCGTCCGGGAGTAAAAGACGGCCAGATACTCAGGATACAAGGGAAAGGCGGCAAGGGGCAACAACCCGGTGACCTTCTCTTAAAAGTGAACATTAACCCTCATCCTGTTTTTGAGAGAAAAGGAAATGATATTTACAGGGAAGTTCCGGTTGATATGACAACGGCTGTTTTAGGTGGCAAAATACAGGTCGATACCCTGGATGGGTCCAAAAACATTACCATCCCCAAAGGAACAGATGGTGGAAAACGATTCCGGTTAAAAGGCCTCGGTATACCTGAGTATAGTGATAACCGAAAAAAAGGCGATTTGTATGTAACAACCAGAATAAAAGTCCCCAAACACCTCTCAGACAAAGAGAAAAAAATGTTTGAGGAAATGGCAGGGAAGAAAAAAACAAAGTGAGACTTTACATTAATCCCATTCTATGTATTTATAATGTAAAGCGTAAAAATAAAAAGAATCCTATTTGCAAGGTTAAAATATAATCAGCGATAGGATTTTTTATCTCAACCCTTCGATGATGAAGTATAAATAAGACAGTAAATGAGAATAAAAACCAGATGGCATAGTTCTGCAGAGGCACATGGGCAGTTTCCCATCTCCACATATCCAATTCAATGGCAATGGGCTCAAGGATGATATCATACGCCAGCAATATTGAGGCTCCAATGATTGCTTTTATGTACTTATACGATAAAATTTTATCAGATACCACAAACGCACAATAAATTAACATTAACCAATTCAAGCCAATCAACAAAGGAGTTTTAAATAATTTCACCCCCAATGCATTTCCATATTGATACACACCAAATATCTTCCCTGTATTAACTCCCACAAGTTCAAGGAAATATCCAACGGCTGCAATGGATATTAAATAAAAAATAATTTTCCTGTCCCATTCCCGGTGAAAATAGAATAACACGAGCATGGCTGTGAGCAAGTAAAAAGGTGTTAACTGAACAAATATATTCTGTGTTAAAGGAATGCTAAGTCCAACAACCCCTGTAATGCATAAAATTAAAATAACATATTTTGCTTTGAGGAGAGGAGGATGCATGACCACGTCATTTGATAATAAATTATAATCTATTCGATGATTTTTAAAACAAAGTGTTGTGCAGGAAAAATCTTGTTTATCCAATTTTCCGTGTGGTAGCTTGCTCTTGCATGCTACTCACACTCTAAACTATTTTGCGAACCCGGGAGGAGTCGAACCCCCAGCCTCCTGATCCGTAGTCAGACGCTCTATCCAATTGAGCTACGGGTCCATGATTGGTTAGTTGTTGCAAAATTATAAAAAATAAGGATACATTATAGTATCAGTTTTCTTTTTTCTTTATATACAGCCAAATTAAATAGTATTTGTCCATAATGCCCGCTAACCCCGATACAGTCATTCTTCCTTACGGGGCAGGCTTCGTTACTCTTGCCCCAAACACTTGACTTTATGGACAGGCTCTAAAAAGTTATAGCCTCTCGATAAAAAGGGTGAAAACTTTTTCCTTCGCGGTAAGCAGGCTTGAAAGATAAACCCTCACTGTTATTTCGTCTCCTTTAACTGTAGAAATAAATGATTGAACTTTTTGATTTGTCAATTTTTCCTCTCCCGGGGTAATCATTTTTGCAATAAAATCATCTTTTTGAATGAGTTTTTCAGAAAAAAGCATTTCAATACGCGAACCTATTGCCTGTTCTTTTTCATAACCCCACAATTGTTCTGCCTGTTTATTAAATGATAAAATATTCCCCAAATGATCAAATATTACGATTGCATCTGGGGCATATTCAATAACCTGTTCATTTCTTATTTTAATTTTTTCAACATCTTTGTATTGTTTTCTAATATCCCGTTTCGTTTTATTTATTTCTTTTTCAATTTTTTTATCTGTCCCGGCGATTTCCTCTTTTTGTTGTGCTATTGTTTGTTCTTTTTCGATTAACTTCTCAGATAATGATTTGAATTCGGTAATATTATGTCCAAGTAGAAGAACCCTGTTAATATCTCCATAAATATCCCTGATAGGTGTAATGATCACTTTCACCCATATTTCTCCTCCTGATCTTGTTAACAGTGATAACTCCTCATTAAATTTTTTCCCGGCAGTAATATCATCCCATAGGGTATCAAAATCAGAAAATTCAGATTTATCTATAAAATCGAAAATGGTTTTTGTTTCAAATTTATCAAATGAATCATAGCCCAGGGAGTCAATAAATAAATGATTGGCATCCATTATTTCTCCTTTAACAGTAAATTCTGCTTTGATATCATTATTGTCCAATGCTTTTACATGGCCTTTGTACACGATGTTTTGTTGTTGCAGGCGAGTAATGTCCATCCCGAGGAACAAAATTTTTTCAATGGATTGATCAGGCCCTTTTATAGCACTGTATGTAGCCAATGTCCAAAGGTCGTTTCCTTGTTTTGTTGTGTATTTAATTTCCCCCTCAAAATGTTCACCATCATTTTGCAAATTCTCCCATATATTTTCAATGCACTCTTTATCTCTTGGTTTTAAAAACTTAAAAATCTTCCTACCTGTGATATTGATTCCTGAATAACCCAATTTATTATAAAACCGCTCGTTTGCAAACAACAAGTTTTTATCCAGGTCGAATTCAGCTCTTAATAATGAATGGTTTACTGTATCGGTAAATGTAATAAATTTTTCTGTCTGCCTGGCTGTTTCTTCTTTTGCAGTTTGTAATTCTTCCATATTCTGCCTCATCTCTTCTTCATTCTGAGACAACTCCTCGGCCTGTTTTCTTGATTCACGAAGCAGCCTGGAGTTTTTTTCATTGGCTTTCACATTGGCTAATGTAGAGGTTATATTACTTGCAATTCTTTCTACAAATGCTATCTGATGCCTTGGTATCTCTTTAAACGAAGCTATTTCAAGAACGCCATGTACTTCCTCTTCTATTTTTAAAGGCACTATTAAAACAACATGAGGTGTTGCTTTGCCGAGGCCCGAAGTAATATTCACATATGTCTCCGGCACGTTGTTCATATAAATTGTTTCTTTTTCAATTCCACATGTGCCAATAAGGCCTTCTCCCCATTCTACTCTACTGTCAGGATATTTATTGCGCTCATAAGCATAACAACCCGTCATCTCAAAATATTTATTCTCAGTCCCTTTGTGTATATCTTCTTCTTCAGCCAACAAAAAAAAGGCTCCCTGGTTTGCACCCATATATTCAACTAATTTACTTATCACACTGAATGAGAGTGCTTTTAAATCATCATTATTATTTCTAAGTATATCACTAAATTTGGCTATTCCTTCATTGATCCAGGTTCTTTGCAATTCTTCACGTTTATGCTTTCTTTTCTCTTCCTCTTTTCTTTTAAGATTATTTTTAAGTTCTGTTAATGATTGTCCTATATCATCATTTTCTTCATCGAATTCATAATTAATGTTGGTTTCATTATTTCTAAGTTTATCAATAAAAATTTGTATATTATTGATCTTTTGTTTTAATGATGCAGTTGTACTGGTAAGATCATTGATCCGGGATGTAAAAAACCTGCTTGACCAATAACCATATAGCGCTAATAATACAGGTGAAGCATACAAGAGAATATATGCAAAGCTGGAACCATGTAATCTCATTAATTCATAAAAGCCAATATTCTGGTATACAAGGTCAACTAAAACGGTAATAATAAGTAGACAGATGCCAATACAAAATCCTCCCGCTGCAAAGTATACTGTATAAAAAGAGGTTGTACGCTCATTCTTCATGAACATAATTTTTTAATAAACAAAAGGGATTTTTCTTTGTAAAGATAATAAAAAAATATGCACACGTTCTAATTTACTATCTTGCTTAATATTAAGACAGTAGGCAAAACACACATTGAAGTCTTATTGGGTATTCATCAATTCATTAAACTCCTGTATGCAATTTGCCTACTATATCCATGGATCATAAAAATAATTTTAGTATGTTTTAGGTTTCGGATAATCCTTAATTTCATCTAAAAACTTGTTGATTTCCTCATCAGGTAGCTCATAATCTTGTAATTCATTTGCAAAATATTTCTCATACCCTACAAGGTCCATCAGGCCGTGTCCACTAAAGTTAAATACAATAACCTTTTCTTTTCCTTCTTCTTTTGCTTTATTGGCTTCCTGTATTACACCAGCAATTGCATGAGTAGTTTCGGGAGCAGGAATAATCCCTTCAGTCCGGGCGAATAAAACTCCTGCTTTATAACATTCTAACTGATGTATAGATCTGGGCTCCAGCAGGCCATCCACAACAGCCTGGCTTACAAGTGGAGCCATCCCATGATATCGTAAACCTCCGGCATGAATTGGTGGGGGGATAAAATCATGTCCGAGGGTGTACATCGGAAGTAAAGGAGTTAATTTTGCCTGGTCGCCATGGTCATACAAAAATTTTGCTTTCGTTAAAGTGGGACATGATGAGGGTTCAGTGGGTATAATATCAATATTGGCACCATTTATTTTATCATTTACAAACGGGAATGCCAATCCGGCAAAATTGCTGCCACCACCTGCGCAACCAATAACAATGTCAGGTATATTTTCATTCACTTTTTCAAGTTGTTTCTTTGTTTCAAGCCCTATAATGGTTTGATGCAGCATAACATGATTTAATACACTGCCAAGTGCATACCTGGTCTCTCCCTTAGGATCGGATACAGCTTCTTCTATGGCCTCACTAATAGCTATTCCAAGACTTCCTGGTGTATCAGGAGTTTTTTCGAGTATTTTTTTTCCGATATTGGTACCCGGATTTGGACTGGGCACACAATTTCCTCCCCAAGCCTGCATCATGGTTTTTCGCATAGGCTTTTGATCAAAACTGACCCGCACCATATAGATTTTGATATCCAATCCGAGCAATGCTCCCGCAAAACTCAAAGCACTCCCCCATTGGCCTGCCCCGGTTTCTGTTGTGAGTTTTTTAATACCAAATTCTTTATTATACCACGCTTGAGCAACTGCCGTGTTTGGTTTATGGCTTCCGGGAGGTGACAAGCTTTCATTTTTATAATATATCCTTGCAGGTGTTCCAAGCGCTTTTTCCAAATCATAAGCCCTGTGCAACGGAGCCGGCCTCCAACGGGTCAGGATATCTAAAATCCCTTCTGGAATATTAATCCATCGTTCTGTACTTACTTCCTGCTCAATAAGATTCATTGGAAATACAGGAGCCAATTTGTCCGGAGTCAGTGGCTGGCCATCGGGCCCAAGTGGCGGTTGAACAGGATGAGGCAAATCTGCAGCGAGATTATACCATTGCCGCGGCATCTCTTGTTCGGTTAAATAAATTTTTCTTTGTTTTGTCATGATCAGCTGTGTTTGATGATTAGATAAATGTATTGTAAAACAATATAACTTTACAGATAGTAAATATATAAAATAAAATAATTTTTAAAAAATAGCTTTAATAAAATATTATTAAATTTGACAATTAAAAAACCTTTTTTTTATTAAAAGGAAGGCAATACTTAAAAATCATAAATTCACACCCTCACGAATACTCCACTATTCGAATCTTAAACTACTCCAAACTAAAATATTATGCATTCTTTATTAAACTATTTATCATATAAAACCACAGCAAAGCATAAAAAGGGATATGGTATTCATTCACCATTCCTTTTCAATCTTATAACAAATGTTTTTAATGATAAAAGTGAGCATAATGGTTACAAAAAAGTTGAACAACTTATTAACCAATTGAAGGCTTCTGATCAGCGTATCAAAAAAATTGATTTGGGTAATGGTTCAAAATATCAACAAACCAATAATGTACTGATTTCTGATTTAGCCAAACATTCTTGTATTTCCAAAAAATACGGCAGGTTGTTATTCAGATTGGCCAGGTTTTTAAATCCCGTAAACACAATAGAACTGGGGACTTCATTGGGCGTCAGTACGTGTTATTTGGCATTGGGAAATCAAAACAGCTCTGTTTATAGCATTGAAGGGTGTCCGGAATGTTTTAATAAAGCATTGGAAAATATTTCATCATTGGATTTAGATAATATTCATCTGGTAAATGGAAATTTTGACAATGAACTTCCTGGAATTTTAAAAGAAACACAAAACATTGACATGGTATTTATTGATGGAAACCACCGGGGAGATAAAACATTGGACTATTTCAACCAATTTATACAGGCTGCTCACAACGATACAATGATTATAATTGACGACATCCATTGGAGTAATGAAATGAGACGTGCATGGAAAACGATTTATAACCATCCTTTGATAACACTAAGTATTGATATTTATAGAATGGGGATTATTTTTTTGAAAAAGGAACTTAGTAAACAACATTTTGTTATAAAATATTAACAAAGTATTATATGTCCGGCAAAGATAAGCATGGACTACCCCAACATATTCCTGATTTTTAATGCATTATTCGGTGCATAGGCATTGACATCATTATTAAAATAAATATAGCATTCATTGGCATTAGAATTGGCTATTCTTTTTTTCCATGTTGTTAACTCATCATCACTATAATTGTAGCTATACCATTCATCTTTCCCATGCATCCTAAGGTATATTTTACCCGTTGAGTCTTCTATGAATTCAGGAAAACCGCCCGGGGCTGAGATGCTACACATCACTACATCAAATGCTGTCAGCAAATCATACACTTCCTGATCAAACCACGAATGATGCCTGAACTCAATTACATTTATATACGATTGATCTAAATCCTGACAAAACATTTTTAATTTATCCATATTTTTATGCAGGTTCCCGGGTAATTGCCATAATACAGTATATACTTTCTTTCTGAGAGGTTCAATGGATTGATAAAAACGTTCAATATGTGGTTTGCAATCTTTTAATTTTTTCATATGTGTGATGTAGCGACTGCCTTTTATTGAAAACCGGAAATTTGAAGGTGTTTGTTGATCCCATTCATCAAATGTTTCGCGCCCGGGCATCTTATAAAATGTATTATTGATCTCAACGGTATTAAATTGTTGAGCATAATGTGAAAGCCATAATTTGGATTTCATTTTTTCAGGGTAAAAAGTACCCAACCAATCTTTATAATGATATCCTGAGCAACCAATATATTTTTCCATAATTATTTTTTTATCAATAAATTATTCTGATTGACACGCAGGGCAATAATACCCGTTTCTTCCTGCTACTTTAATTTTTTGTATGTCTCCGTTACAGGGGCACTTTCCTCCATTTTTCCGTTGTGGCGTAATAAAATCATCCGGAAATTTCGATGGGTCAGCTTCTGATTTTATTGCTGTTTTTAATACATGATGCATGGCATCATAAATCTTTTCCAGATTTTTATTATCAAGGCTTTTGACATTTTTTTTAGGGTGAATCCGGGCGTGGTATAAAATCTCATCGGAGTAAATATTGCCAATACCGGAAATAAACGATTGATCCATAAGCGTGCTTTTGATGTATCCCCGCTTATCTTTAAAATACTCGATAAACTTATTCTTTGGAATACTCAACGCATCGGGGCCTAAATCATTTGTTTTTGCATATGATTCCGGAGATTCACAAACATCAATTTTCCCCAGCTTCCGTTTACTGATATAACTTATGTTCACATTGTCATTAAAAAATAGTAATAATGCAGAATATTTTGGTTTTCCATCTTTAAAACATACAATATCACCGGTCATCCCAAAGTGCATAACCATCCATTTATTATTTTCAAATTCTACAAAACAATTTTTTCCCCATCGTTTTGTAGACATTAATTTTTTTTGTTTCAAATCACTTAATAAAGAAGTCTTCATTATACTATTAACCTTTATTGAGAAATCTTTTAATGTATGATTTAATGCATTTTCCTCTATCGTTTTCCGGTATATTTCTACATCAGGTAATTCAGGCATAATCTTTAATTTTTTACTAATTAGAGTTCGTCTATAATGTCCAATTTCTTCGTTGAAACAAAAATCTTAAATCCTCGAATACTCCAGTATACTGCGGTTTAAGATTTTTGTTCCGCCTCGAACTTTAACATTATAGAACAAACTCTTGATATTATGGACAGACACTAATTATTCAAAAACTATGCCGTAAAAAACTTCTATAAAAAGGTACTACTGTAATTATTTTGAAAAAAAGAATTATGATATTCCATTTATTTTTTATATTATTGTTAAAAAAAATTGGATTACACTATTATTAATATTATCGCCTGTTGCTTTTTAGGTTCGCTACTCATTCAGCTTATTTATTACTGGAGTATATTATCACGGGTTTCATTTTATTCATCATCTAAAAGAATATCTGAACACCCCCCCGTGCCTGTTTCTGTGATCATATGTGCAAAAAATGAAGAAGAAAATCTCAGTGAAAACCTCCCTCCTATATTAGAACAAGATTATCCCGATTTTGAGGTTATTGTGATAAATGATGGATCGACAGACCATTCCGATGAAGTTTTAGGAGAATTAAGCAAAAAATATTCGCACCTTAAAATAAGAATGTTAGATGAAAGAAAACTGTTTTTTGAAGGAAAAAAACTGGGTTTGACCATTGGTATTAAAGCAGCAAAAAATGAATGGCTTTTATTTACCGATGCTGACTGTAAACCAGAGAGCGATCAATGGATTAAAAGCATGCAGAATCATTTTATCAAAGAAAAGGAGATTGTCATAGGATATGGAGGATTTATTTCAACATTTAGTCTTTTAAATAACATTTTTCGCTTTGACAATTTTTTTATAGCGCTTCAATACCTTGGCTTTGCTTTAGCAGGAATGCCTTACATGGGTATTGGAAGAAACCTGGCTTACCGTAAAAGTTTATTTTTTCGAAACAAAGGATTTGCATCTCATCTTCATATTGCTTCCGGTGATGATGATCTTTTTATTCAGGAAACCGCCAACAAAAAAAATACTCGTGTGGCCATATCTCCGGATGCATATACACGTTCAACAAGTCCTTCTTCTTTATGTGATTGGATAAAACAAAAAAAAAGGCATATCAGTACAAGTAAATATTATAAATTTTCAATAAAAATATTACTTGGTAGTGAAATGTTTTCAAGATTAATATTTTATGGTTCATTTTTATTTTTAATAATCAATCATTTATTTATCCATTACATTTTTTATTTATTCTTTATTCGAACTGTAACACAACTGATTATCTTTAAGTTAGCAGCAAACAAGCTAAAAGAAAAATCATTTCTTTTTATTTCAATAATTTATGATATACTTTTGCCTTTTTTTTATTTTATCATTTTTATTAGTAATTTAGTTGCTCCAAATAAAAATAAATGGCAGTAAAATCACATCTTTCAGAAAAAGCTCAACATGACCATATGCTGATACAAAAGGCATTGGATGGGGATCAGCTTGCATATGCTGAATTGGTAGACAAATACAAAGATTCAATATACTTTATGCTGCTTAAAATAGTCAACAACAAAACCGATGCAGAAGACCTGACTATTGAAGCATTCAGTAAAGCATTTAATAATATCGAACAATACACTCCCACATATGCATTTAGCACATGGTTGTTTAAAATTGCCACCAATAATTGCATTGATTTTATTCGAAGGAAAAAAGAAGATAGTATTTCACTTGACAAAGCAAATGAAGAAGGGGGAACGACTAAAATATTTGTCAAAGATACCGGTTTGGATCCCGAAGAATATATGATCAATAATCAAAAGATTACTGTTTTACGCTCCGTCATCAAAAAATTAAAACCACATTACCAAAAACTCGTTGAACTTCGATATTTTAAAGAATATTCATACGAAGAGATAGCTCAGGAGCTCAATTTGCCCTTAGGTACTATAAAAGCCCAGTTATACCGTGCAAGAGAATTGCTTTTTAACATATTAAAAAAAACAAACCAAAACATCAATAAAACCGATTAATGAATAACCCGGGCAATCATATTTCATGGAAATAATAAAAACATATTTTCCTTTTTTAAATCACCAACAATACCAGGCTCTCGAAAAATTAAAACCAATCTATACTTCCTGGAATCAAAAAATCAATGTCATTTCGAGAAAAGACATTGACGCGCTCTATGAACATCATGTTTTGCATTCTCTTGCAATTCATAAAATAATTCAATTCAATCCCGGGGCAACTATAGCAGACATTGGTACGGGAGGAGGATTTCCCGGAATTCCGCTTGCAATAGTTAACCCCTCTGCTCATTTTTATCTTATCGACTCTGTAGAAAAAAAACTTAACGTTGTGCAATCAGTTGCAGAGAAATTGCATTTAAAAAACGTATTCACGATTAAATCCCGTGGCGAACATTTGCAACAACACTTCGATTTTATTACAGGAAGAGCGGTAACCGCCTTTCCTGGCTTTGTGAATGCATGTAAAGATAAAATCAAACACAATTCAACCCATGCAACCCCCAATGGAATTTTTTATTTAAAAGGGGGCGATATTAGTAAAGACATTAATCAATTCAAAAATCTCCAAACCTTCCCTATTCGATTTTTTTTTGATGATGAGTATTATGAAGAAAAATACATTCTTTATTTACCCGTGCATTAAATGGTATGGTATTTATGTGTGCAGTCCGAAACTTCATCGCTAACGAATAAACGGGGCTTGTAAATAAATATTCAAAAAACGACATATAAAATATTTGATTTCTGTAAAAAAGCATTATTTTTGTGATCTCAAATTCAAAAAAAAGAATTTATAATAAACAATAAATTATAATCATAAAAAATATAACCGATGAAAAGGACGTTTCAGCCATCAAACAGGAAAAGAAAAAACAAACACGGATTTCGTTCGCGAATGGCTACACATAATGGAGGTAAAATCATTGCAGCCAGAAGAAGAAAAGG
>CAYMKE010000050.1:0-16272 GCA_964390955.1 uncultured Bacteroidales bacterium
TGTGATTTGGTGCTTTAATCGCAAAAAAGTGACTTTATGGACGGGCTCTAATTAGTGTCCGTCCATAGAGTCAAGTGTTTGGATCATAATGTTCGGTAACGAGGCTTGCGTAGCCCCAAAATGCGCAGTTTACTGGTGTAAATGAGCAATTTTGGGGCAAGCGTAACGAAGTTAGCGGACATTATGGACAAACACTAATTAAAATCCTAATATTCTCGGGAGCCAGAGTGATAATTCAGGAATATATGTCACTAACAATAACACGAATATCATTGCTGCCCACATTGGCAGCAAGGAACGTATCACTTTTGTGATACCTATTTTACTAATACTGCAACCGACAAATAAGACCGTTCCAACCGGTGGAGTACATAACCCAACACTTAGGTTTAATACCATGATGATACCAAAATGGACAGGATCGACACCAATATTAGAAACAACCGGTAAAAACAGAGGTGTAAACACCAAAATAGCTGGTGTTAAATCCATGAAAATGCCTACAACAAGCAATAATATATTAATAATAAGCAGTATAACAAATTTATTAGTGCTTAAATTCAATAATCCTTCAGATATATTTTGGGGTATATTTTGAAAAGACATAACCCAGGAAAGGCCTATAGAAGTTCCTACAAGTAATAATACAATACAGGAGACCAATACAGATCTAAGTAAGATTTGTGGCATGTCTTTCATTTTTATTTCGCCATATAACATTGACAGCAAAAAGGCATATACTACAGCTATAGCTGCGGCTTCAGTTGCTGTAAACATTCCGGCGATAATACCTCCGATTACG
Source organism: uncultured Bacteroidales bacterium (assembly GCA_964390955.1). Taxonomy (GTDB): domain Bacteria; phylum Bacteroidota; class Bacteroidia; order Bacteroidales; family JBBRXJ01; genus CAYMKE01. The sequence continues at coordinate 803 of CAYMKE010000050.1, forward strand.
ACAATGATCATTCCTAAACTGGGAAGTGCACTTAAAAATTTAATAATTCCTGTTGTAAATCCCACTTTTTCCGCACGTGGATAATTTCTTCGGTATGCAATGGCTGCAGCCACAGCGATTAATGCAAGCCCTGTAAGAATGCCGGGTATATATCCGGCCATAAATAAAGCGCCAATTGATAACCCTCCGGCAGCAAGCGAATAAACAATCAGTACATTACTTGGCGGAATACTTAATCCTGTTGTGGCAGAAGTTACATTAACAGCTGTATTATAGGATTTGTCATACCCTTCTTTTTCCATCGTAGGATTCATAAAACTTCCAATTGCAGAAGCAGATGCAGCAGCCGAACCCGAAATAGCGCCAAATAACATATTTGCAAGTACATTCACAATAGCGAGGCCTCCCGGAAGCCTGCCTACCAATACTTTGGCAAAGTCAATTAGCCTTATGGCAATACCTCCCTTATTCATTAGCTGGCCTGCTAAAATAAAAAACGGAATGGCAAGCAGAGCAAAACTATCCAATCCTGTGGATATGCGTTGGGCAATTGTTGTAAATGCAGATAAGACATCTATACTGACCAATAAAGTTAATGATGCAGAAATACCAATACTATATGCAATGGGCACTCCTATTGCAAACAGGATAAAAAAACTTGTTACTAATACAATGATTCCTAATAATTCCATATTTTAAAATAATTTAAAATTAATCTCTCCTGGTACTTTCTAAGATGTCTTCAGGCAAACCGTATATCATTTCATGTGCAGCATAAAAAATGATTAATAGCCCGCTTATCGGGAGGCAAAGATACACTATCCCCATCGGAATTTGCATTGTAGAAGATACCTGCCCCATCTCAAAAACAATATATACTAATCGGATTCCACCGACAATTAAAACAAAAAAAGCAAACAAAATAATTAACCAATTAATCAGATTGTCCAATTTTCTTTTTTTATCATGTCCTTTTTTTTCAACCCATTGAGGAAATAGTTCAATGGCAATGTGTTCTTTTTTACCTGATGCATATGCCGACCCAATTAATCCGATCCAGATAAGTAAAAAACTAGCTAATTCCACAGAAAAAGAGCTGGGAGAGTTTAAAAGATATCTGGAAATAACGTTCCAGACAACGTCAATCACAAGTGCTGTCATTATAATAATTACCAGAGTCTCTAAAAAACGATCAATTATTCTTCTTGCTTTCATATTATGATTAAGTTACTAAGTTACTAAGTTACTAAGTTACTAAGTTTAGAAGTTTAGAAGTTTATAGTTTATAGTTTATAGTTTAGAGGTTTAGAGGTTTAGAGGTTTAGAGGTTGAGAGGTTTAGAGGTTTAGAGGTTTAGAGGTTTAGAGGTTTAGAGGTTTAGAGGTTTAGAAGTTTAGAGGTTTAGAAGTTTAGAAGTTTAGAAGTTTAGAGGTTTAGAATTCACAAGTCATCCGTTTTTTTATTACTATTTTCTTAGTTATGAATTATGTAAATTAATTACTATCAATCTTTGTGGAATCAACTTTAAAATTGCGAATGCGTTCAGCCAATTCATATACCTTTGGATTTCTTTTTTTAAAATACTCATAAACAGGCTGTACGATTTTTCTAAAAGGCTCCTGATCAGGATAAATAATCTCTACACCTGCTTTTTTGACTGCCTCCAACGATTCTTTTTCAGACTTTTCCCAATAAATAATTTGTTTTTCCCAGGATTCTTCTGCTGCCTGGCTGACCCATTTCTTTTCTTCATCACTAAGTTTATTCCATGTATGCATACTGATTAACAATACATCCGGTATTACTGAATGTTGATCCAGGGAATAATATTTACAGGCTTCATAATGATGTGATAAATAAAATGTTGGTGGATTGTTTTCTGCACCGTCAACAACACCATTTTGAAGCGCAGTATAAAGTTCACCATAAGATATAGGTGTAGATGAACCTCCCATTGCATTGACTAATTTAACTGATGTTATGCTTAGCATAACCCTGATCTTCATTCCTTTCAAATCTGATGGTTTACGAATAGGTTTGTCAACAGTATAAAAACTCCTGCTTCCGGCATCATAAAAACAAAGGCCCCTTAACCAATAATTAGTCCCGGAATGCAATATTTCTTTTCCAATTTCACTGGATAATACCTGTATTTTATGTTCATTATTTCTAAACAAATATGGCATTCCCAATGCCCTGTATTCAGGTACAAATCCTTCCATAACTGCAGCGGATACTTTTGTAATATCAAGACTGCCAATCTGTAACATTTCAAGGCATTGGCGTTCTGTACCTAATTGTTCACTCGGATATATTTTTAGATTGAGTTTGTTTCCTGATAGTTCCTTCACCCGTTTCGCCATATATTCCATCCCTTTATGAACAGGATGAGAGATATCAAGCCCATGCGCTAACCGTAATATTTTAGTTTCATTAAGTGGTTTGTTTTTACATCCTTGTAGAAAGAATAAAATACTTAATAACAAAATAAAATAATACTTTAAACGGAATATTTTTCTCATAATGAAAACAATAGTTTTTTAGTGTTGATGATGGTTTAGTTAAAATAAGCTATACTTATTTTCTGAAATTGTGTGCTAATATAATATTTTTATTCTGTATTACATCAAAATTTAAATATTTTAAACCTGTTTTTTCTTTTCAATGATCTGAATATCCCGAATATCCTCGTTATCAATTATAAATTCAACAAATGTTCTTACCTGGTGTATTCCTGATTTACCAGCAGCGCCGGGGTTGATATGGAGAAGGTCTAATGATTTGTCAAACATAATTTTTAATATATGTGAATGGCCGGATATGAATAGTTTAGGAGGCTTTTTATGAATCTCATTTTTAACTTCCATTGCATAATTACCAGGGGACCCGCCTATATGGGTAATCCAGACATCTACTCCTTCGCATTGAAACCTGTTATGCATAGGAAAAACAGATCGTACTTCAAAATCATCAATATTGCCATATACTGCTTTAATTGGAATATTTAATGACTCCAAATCATCTACTACATTCATACCACCAATATCGCCGGCATGCCATATCTCATCACATTTACTTAATGACAGTAAAAAATCCGGATCCATGAACCCATGTGTATCTGACATCAATCCAATTTTTTTCATTCTGTACTTTGTTTCGTATTTTATAAATTTGCTAAAATAATAAGTTTTATTTTAACATAACATATCATATCATGCAATTATTTTATAATCATAATGATCCTGTTGATAATCAATTCACCTTGGACAAAGAAAAGACAAAGTATTTATTTAAAGTATTAAGAAAGCGCAAAGGCGACCAAATACATATAACAAATGGGAAAGGAAATATATTCAATACACGAATTGTTGAAATAAAAACAGACAGGTGTATGTTAGACGTGACAAGTGAAACAACTCAATTGAAACAACGCAATTATTATCTCCATATTGGAATAGCTCCCACAAAAAATGTTAGCCGGTTTGAATGGTTCCTCGAAAAAAGTACAGAAATTGGAATTGACGAAATAACACCCCTTATTTGTGATTATTCTGAAAGAAATACACTGAGATATGAACGGATGGATAAAATTATCGTGTCTGCTATGGAGCAATCATTAAAAGCATATAAACCTCATTTAAATGAATTAACAGTCCTAAGGGATTTTTTTAAACAAAATAATGGTACTCAAAATTTCATCGCACATTGTCAATATCATAACATGCCGCATACTGATTTAAAAAATTTGTCTGTCAATAAAACGACTTCTACTGTATTAATAGGGCCTGAGGGCGATTTTTCTGAGGATGAGATGAACCTGGCAGCAGATTATAAATTTCAGGCCTTACGTCTCGGCAATTATCGTTTACGTACAGAAACCGCCGGTTTAATGGCCTGCAGCGCTTTCAGCATAAATGGTTCATAAACAAAAAAAGCAGTCAAAATGACTGCTTTTTTAATCAGTTAAGATTTAATTCAATTTCATCTATGGAACTGGAACTAAATACAAAGTATGCACTTGCAAAACCGATAATGTTTTTGACTACAAAGTTTTGCACTTTTTGTTCATGTTTGTCTAAAAAATTAGACAAACATTTAAATTCATCGTCAGACCATTGTTTTTTCCAGTCATAGAAGAAGTTACTTTCATTAGGAGTAGAGTCTTGTTTCATAGGCTTATTGATTTTATAAATAAACACTGAAACAAGACAAATTATTGTTACATTTTGGTTAAATTTAAATTTTTCTCCTTAATTAATTTTCTAAGATTGATTAAGGCATATCTCATTCGCCCCAATGCTGTGTTGATACTTACATTGGTCTGGTCTGCAATTTCTTTAAAACTCAATCCTCCATAATGACGTAATAATATGACTTGTTTTTGGTCTTCCGGTAATTCTTCAACCAATGACTTCACATCTTCGGTAATCTGGCTATCAACCAACTCATCTTCCACATTTTTATCGGAAAATTTTGTTGTATTGAATACATCCGTTTCATAGCTATCATTGGAGAGCATATTCATTTGTTTTTCTTTTCTGAAATAATCAATAATTAAATTATGCGCGATGCGTATTACCCATGAAACGAATTTGCCGCTTTCTTTATATTTCCCTTGTTTTAGCGAACGAATTACTTTGATGAATGTATCCTGGAATATATCTTCTGCAACTTGTTCGTCTTTTACTATTAATACGATATATGTATATACTTTATCTTTATATCTGTTAATAAGCACCTCAATACTTGATTGCTTACCTTCCAGAAATTGCTTGATTAATTGATAATCTGTTAATGCTTGTTTTTTCAAAACAACCTCCTCTTTTTAGGTTTGACTTAATAAAAATCTTCCTTTATTTAAAAGGGTTCAATAATTATACCATTTTGCATTTTATGCTGCAAAATTAATTATTATTATTATTTTTTTAAAAAGAGTAGTTGTTTTTTCTATAAATTTCGTTTTTTTAGTTAACGTAAAATTTTATTATACAAATTTACAATATTTATTTTTACTTTCCAAATTAATAATACGATAAAAATAAAAAAAGCCAATAATTTATTTTTCTACTACATCATATTTTATTCTTAATTTATGGAGTTCTTCTTTTAATGAATCTGCTAATTCTGTATATCCTTTTTTATTATACAGGTTTTTCATTTCATTGGGGTCATTTTTCAGGTCATAAAGTTCCCAGGTTTTCAATTCAGGAAAATGAATGAGTTTATATCGCTCACTACGGATTCCATAATGTTTGTGGACAGAATGCCATCCATGCGGATATTCAAAATACTGATAATACAATGCCTCTCTCCAGTTATCAACTTGTTCTTGTTTCCATAGCGGCCGTAATGACCTTCCCTGTATTGCATCCGGTATTTTTACTCCTGCCAGGTCTAAAAAAGTTGGTGCATAATCAATGTTTTGTACTAATTCATTGCAAACACTTCCTGCTTCAATTTCTTTTGGATAACTCATTATTAAAGGGGTCCGGAATGATTCTTCATACATAAACCGTTTATCATACCACCCGTGTTCACCGAGATAAAAACCCTGATCAGATGTATAAACGATAAGTGTATTTTCAAACAGTCCGTTTTCTTTTAAATAATCCAGTAGCCTCCCAATATTCCGGTCAACTGATAAAATACATTTTAAATAATCCTGCATATACCGCTGGTACATCCATTTTGCTTTTTCCTTTCCTGAAAGGTTTAATTTTTGATACTGTCTGTTAACAGAATCATAGTATTCATCCCATACTTCCAGTTGTTGTTCATTGAACCTGTCCCGCCACATGCTGGCATATTTTTGGGCATCCCATCCTTCAGGCGCCCCGCCAGTACCTGTTTCTTCTCCAAAATATTCTTTTTTCAACTTCAGGTCCATTGACAAAAACATGTCTTTTATCCGCATGTCTGCTTTTTCAGCAGCTATTCTTCCTTTATAATCATCAAAAAATGTTTCAGGTACCGGAAATGTTACATCAGAAAATTTATACAGGTCTGCTGTATCAGGAAACCATGCCCTGTGTGGGGCTTTATGGTGGTATAAAAGGCAAAATGGCCTGCTTGTATCCCGTTTGTCAATTGTCTGAATGGCAATGTCTGTAACGATATCTGTTACATATCCTTCATGGCGTTTTTTATCTCCCATTTCTATTAAATCCGGGTTATAATAATTGCCTTGTCCATCCAGTATATTCCAATAATCAAATCCCGTAGGTTCACTTTGTAAATGCCATTTCCCAATCATAGCTGTATAGTACCCTGAATCCTGTAATAGCTTAGGAAATGTCATCTGGCTGCTATCAAAACGGTCTCTATTGTCTTTTAATCCATTTTTATGACTGTGTTTTCCTGTCAGCATTACCGCTCTGCTCGGAGCAGAAATAGAATTGGCTACAAAACTATTGGCAAAACGCATCCCGTTTTCAGCAATACGGTCAATATTAGGCGTTTGAATTAAAGAAGTATCATACGCGCTGATTGCTTTTTCGGCATGGTCATCCGTCATGATGAAAATAATATTCGGACGTTGAGACATTTCTTCACCTGCTTTTTTATTCTCTGATGAACAACTATGATTGATTGCACCTGCTAAAAATGGGAGTGAAAATATTGCTATTTTTTTTGAGATCATGATTTTTAATAAAATTTTTTATTGTCTGTTTATATTCTTTTTCATGGGCATTACATAAAAAAGGTTTGCCTAGGGATAGACAAACCTTTTTTTGATATGTTATTTTAATTATTGCTATTCTTCTTTAGCTACAATTATTTTTTTCGTACCTAAGTATTCATCTTCGTTATATAATTCGAGAAGATAAACCCCATTATAAAGCTCACTTACATTGATGATGCTGGTATTAGCAAGGCTGCTTTTTAATACAGCTTTTCCTGTAATTGAATAAATTACTGCTTCATCTACATCAATGTCTCCTCCCTGTACAGTTAATTCATCTTGTACCGGGATCGGATAAATTTCAAATTGGTCAATGGTTTGTTCTTTTACACTTTGATAATTAGCATTCAATATTATTGTTCCGGGTGTCATGGTATCCCAGTTTCCTGCCCAAAGGTGCCCATCGCTTGACCAGTACCCTCTTGCCAACTCTTCATAATTAGGATACTTACCATCTCCTTCAGTTAATTCAGGGTCTGTATCATTGTCCTGGAAATTGGCATCAAAGTTAAATGTATAACCATCTTCAGGTACTACAGGGATTGTATCGCCTTCAGCTGTGTCACTGTATTCAACAAAATAATCCCATTTTACATACGCTTCCATTGTATATCCCCAGTGAGTTCCTGTTTGAACTTCTGTAGTCTGGCAATAATAATTACTCGTATCGGCTTCGTATGAACCTTTTTTAGCTACACCAGCTGCTGTCGTTCTGCAAGGAACCTGGTACACTCCACTATCCTGATAACTATGTATATTATCTTTTAAAATATCTTTTCCGCCAAACCGGAAATACAATTCTACCTGGTCTGATGCCCAATGGTCATTTGGATATACATTATCATCATCTACTTTAAATAAAAAGAATATGGCTGTATCATTCCACACAGCTTTCCAATAGTGTAATTTATGATCATAATCGTCTTCAGGAGAAGCATTGTTATAAGTTAATCCTGCAAATTCCTCAGCTGTTGACCAAAAATCTTCATCTTCCACGCCATCAATGGTAACAGATGCGTCCGGGGGTAATTTTTTAATGGTGGCTTCCTTTTGAGCATTTACTCCAATTGCCATTAATAAGGCAATCATTGTGACTAAAAAAATTTTGTAATAAATTTTCATGGTGTTATTTTTTTTAAATTAAACAATTGTTTAAAGATACAAAAAAAAATTGTGTTTATAAAATTTTCTATTCATAAACACAAATATATTTATAATGACAAAGGTTATTTTACAGTTATAGTAGTAACCTTTGTATCTTTTTTGAGTGTTTGTCCTTCATCACCGGTATTTACACTTATAAAGGTAAAAGTATATACTCCCGGCCTTATATATGTATACTCCTGCTTCCCTTCATCCCCTTTAATTGTAATGCCTTTATGTGAATGAGTTAAATCATCTGTGTAATTATGGTATGTAGTATCTTCTTGGTCTTCAGTATCTCCGGGATAAATAGTATCACCTGGCCAAAAAGTATTAAATTCAGCATCATTATCAGCATAAATAAAAATCTCTTGATTTACAGAAATTGTATACGGTTCTTTTAAAATGACAAAAGTACCTGATGCAGTATCTTTTGTTTCAATATAAAAATTTGCTTTCGGTTTTTCTACTTCATTTTCACATGAAAGCATCCCAAATCCTGCTATCAGTCCACTTATAATGATTATTGTTTTAAATATTTTATACATTTTATACATATTTTTTTAGTTAAAATAATGAAATTATTTATATTAATAACCGGGGTTTTGTTTAACCACACCATTTGTAATGTCTATTTCCTCTTTAGGAATAGGCAACAACAAATGTTTAGGCAATTGAACATAAACATTCATAGTGCTTCTTTGTTCTCCTTTTTTTCTGTAATATGTTGTATCGCTACCTGATATTGACTTGATCGTTGTCTGATAATCCGGGCCAACTACCTGATAGGCATTATCAATAATATCTTTTAAGTTATACCCATGTGTTCCATGCCAACGAATTAAATCATAAAACCGCTCTCCTTCGCAACCCAGTTCAAGCCTTCTTTCTAATCTGATGGTATCCCTTAACTGAGCCTTGTCTGTTATTGTCACATCAGCGGGTATTCCTGCAATTTTATTTGATTCATGTTGTGGAGCAGCCTGTGTATTTCTGGCGCGTTCTCTGACCATGTTAAGCCATGTCAATGCATCTCCGCTTTCCCCGATCTCATTTGCAGCTTCTGCTCCCAGCAATAATAAGTCTGCATACCTGTATAATTTATGATTCAGGAAACTTTTATCAGTTGCTTTATCGGGAAAATATTCCATGGTTGTCTTCCTGTAAAAATATCCTGTCCTGCTAGTGTAAAAGCATATTTCTTGTTTCACACGTTCTTCATTCAATTTATCTGTACTGTCACCAGGAAAGAATACGGTCCAATGCAACCGCGGGTCACCTGGATGAAATGCATTGACAAAATCCTGAGTAGGAGTATTGAATCCCCATCCACGATTTCCATCTATACCTTCTCTTTTTTTCGTGTCCAGTGCATAAAGGTATCTGGGCCTGAGCCATGTAGCATACCATATATGACCGTCTTCATCACCGGGACTTGGATAACCAATTTCAATAATACCTTCCCGGATAAATTTTCCTTCATATCCCCATATTTCACTATAATCGTTAGCTAATTGGAATGCATCGGAATTTATGACTTTTTTTGCTAAATTATAAGCTGTATTGAAATGAGATTGTGCTTTGGAAGGTTCCAACGCAGCTAATTTCATATATACTTTTACTTTCAACGCTTTAGCAGCATCCTTATTCATTCTTCCCCTGTCATCAGTAGGAAAAATTTCATTATTGGTTCTGAAATCTGACATTGCAATAGCAGAATTTAAATCACTCAATATCTGGTCGAACACCTCGCTTATTGTAGCCCTCTCTTTTATTTCAATACTTGATGGATCAAGGATTAAAGGAACTCCACCAAAATTTCTGGCCAACATAAAATAATTAAGTGCCCGAAGCGTTTTAGCCTGGCCAACGTAATCGTTTATTTTTGCAGCATCATCAGGATTTGCTTTAATAGTAATGTCAGCATTTTTTATCACTACATTACAATATCTGATAGAAAGATAACTTAATCTGTAGTAACCATATATATATGAATTATCGGAAAATATCCTGTATTCATTTATATCATGCCGTTCGCCACCTTTATCAGCATCACCACCACCGGCCCATGCATCGTCGCTTCTAAAGCTGCCTAAGGTAAAGTAATTCATTTGATAGTGCCAACCTATTCCTTCTTGTAATGCTTTATATGCAGTATTCAATAATTGCCTCATTGCATCTGTATCCTCATAGGCCGCAGCATCACTTTTTTGCCCGGGGGGAATCGGTTTTTCAAGTATTTCTTCCTCATTACAAGCATTTAAGCCGGCAATGATTAAAACAGCTAATAATATAAATACTTTTTTTGTTTTCATAATATTCATAATAATTTTAATTAATATCAAATTTTTAAAATTGTATGTTTTACATATTCAGGTCAATTCCGAATAAAAATGTTCTTGGCAACGGATATACTGCATTATCCACTCCAAAAGCAAGCGGATTTGCATCCCATGCAGATGAAACCCCGATTTCAGGATTATATCCGCTATATTTAGTAAAGGTATATAAATTCTGTACAGTTACATACACTCTCGCGGAATTAATCTTAATAGACTCAATCCAATTAGAGGGTATATTATATGACAATGTGATGGTTTTTATTCTAAAATAAGAACCGTTTTCAATAAAATATGAAGAGTTTCTGTTATTATTATTTAAATCCCTGACATCTAATCTTGGAACATCTGTATTTGTAATCACACTCCCATCTTCTAATTCTCTTCCATAATAATTCAGCAAGTCAGTACTTACATTTGTATTGACTTTAAAATTATATAAAGCATCCTGTTTCACCTTGTTTATTATTTGATTTCCGGTAACTCCTTGTGTAAATATGTCCAATTTTATGTTCTTATATGAAGCACTTGCGGAAAATCCATAAGTGAAATCAGGTAATGCATATCCAATGATCGTTTGATCAGTTTCATCAATCACACCATCATGGTTAAGGTCTTTATATTTAAAATCACCAACTGCTGTTGCGGGTTCTTGTTTTGCATGGTTATTAATCTCTTCTTGACTTTCAAAGATTCCTTCATGTACATATCCATAAAATGCCCCAATAGGCTTTCCTTCGATCATTTTCACAGGGAAATCCCCCCCGGAGCTTAAAGGTGTCCCTTCATCAAGGGCAATGACTTTATTCCATATTCTTGATATATTCCCACCAACCTTGTATCCAAATCCTGATTCGGTACGTTTTCTATAGTTAAGGTTCAAATCAATCCCTTTATTATTAACCTCTCCGGCATTGGCTATATATTTCCCTATAGATCCAAATTCAATAGCTGAATATACGGGAACAGGCTGTTGAAGCAATAAATCAGTAGTATTTTTATTATACAAATCCAATGCTGCAGTCAATTCACTTTCCCACAAATGTAAATCAATTCCAATGTTGGTTGTTTTGGTCGTTTCCCAGTGAATATCCTGATTTGCCACCCCGTCTAACCATAATCCAATTTCATTATTCACAGGGTCTTCTCCAAAATGAACAGTTGGTGTAGGATGCCCAGCGCCCGGGAAAGGTGTTATAGTAACATTCGTTGTATATGCATAAGGTGATATGTTTTGGTTTCCAACTTTTCCCCATCCAACTCTTAGTTTTAATAAATTTATGAATTCATACGGATCCATAAATGCTTCATCAGATATTTTCCATGCAACTGAAAAAGCCGGAAAATTTCCCCATCTATAATTTTCACCAAACCGGGATGAACCATCACGCCGTATGGTTGCGTTAAATATATACTTACTACGGTAATTATATCCTACCCTGGACAGGTAAGACATGAGGCCCCATTCTATTGCAGCGCCACCTAATCCTTGAATCTCATCTTTTCCTTCTACAGCATCAAGATAAAAGTCATCGTTTGATGGGACATGGGCACTAGGACTTATCCATGTCTTTACTTCTTCTTGTACTGTGTAGCCTGCTAATAAATTAATATTATGTATCTCGTTTATTGAAAAATTATAATTTAACGTGTGTTCTATCAAATAGTTATTCCAATCCTCCCTCTGAAGCCTCAAGGTAGGTTGACTTGAAGAATGCTCAGCTGACTCAGTAAATTCTGGCCATAGCTCTTCTTTATTACCCCACGAGCGGTCTAAACCAGCATTGAATTTATATTTTAAATTTTTAATGGGTTCGATTTCAGCAAACGCCGATCCCTGTAACCTGTTTGTATTATAAATATAATGCCTCCTCTCCATAACACCAACAGGATTAGCTACTGTAGGTGTATTTTCCATTGGAGCCCAGTCTGTCTCCGGGTCATCGTCATGTACTGAAACTGTAGGGTCGGCCCGTAATGCCGAACCAATCGGGCCACCAATTGATTGTTCCTGTTGACGCTGATTATTTGTGCTCGTCAATGTAATGTTTTCACCTATTTTCAGCCATTCGGATGCCTGGTATTCTGAATTAATCCGGTATGAATACCTGTCGTAACTGGAAAGGTTCACTATTCCTTCTTGTGAGAATTTATTAAAACTCATAAAATAATTACCACTTTCTGACCCGCCGGATAAACTTAATTGGGCATTATGCATTGGTGCTACCCTGAATACTTTATCCTGCCAGTCTGTAGTAGATAAATAGGGGATTGAAGCCGAATCAAAAGTATTCCTGCCTGTGGCTTCATTATTTAGTGTAGCGAATTGTGGGGCATTTAAAATATCCATTTTTTGGTTTTCAGGTAAACTTTGTCTTCCATAATATCCATTAAAACTAATGGTTGGTTCGCCTTTTTTGCCTTTTTTTGTTGTAATAATCACAACCCCATTGGCACCCCGTGTTCCATAAATAGCCGTAGCAGAAGCATCTTTTAAAACTTGTATGGATTCAATATCATTAGGGTTTAAAAAGTTTACTCCCTGCGGATTATCATTTTTTCCAAAGGTTGCATCCTTAATTGGCATTCCATCTACCACGTATAACGGGTCGGTGTTATTAGGAGTTCCGACACCACGTATCCTTACAGATATAGGAGCTCCGGGGGCACCACTACTGGCAGCCACAAACACTCCACTGGCTTTTCCCTGTAATACTTCTTCTGAACTCATGATCGGAACATTTTCGATTTCTTTTGATTCTACCAATTCAATCGAACCGCTTAAATCTTGTTTTTTTTCTATTCCGTAACCTACTACAATCACTTCATCAAGTTCTTCTGTTTTTTCTTTGAGGGTTACATTAATTTCTGTCCTTCCCTCAATAGGTATAATTTTTTCTTCATAACCAACAAAAGAAATATGCAATGAAGCATCCGGAGAACTTACTTCAAGGGTATAGTTCCCGTCTAAATCCGTAGTTGTTCCATTTGTCGTCCCTTTTTCAATTACTGTTGTTTCAATCATTGGGTCTCCCTTCTGATCAATAACTTTACCAGTCACAGTATGTTGGCCATATATTGCTGCCGTTAAACAACTTAATAAAAGTCCTAATAATAGTTTTATTTTCATTATTACGTCTATTTTTAGTTAAAGTATTTGATATCAGAATACAATAATTTTAAAGTTATATATTATTTATTCTAAAGAAAAGCAAATATAATATTTATAAAAAGAAAAAAAAAATTTTTTTTTTACAATGTGAGAAAAATTTGATATATGATCATTATTTCAACATTACTTGGCCTCCTGTTACAGGAATTGCCTGTCCTGTTTCATATTCCTGCTCCATAGCATAATACACAGCTTTCATAACATCTTCCGGATAGCAGCCGCGTTTAGCAGGTACCTGGTTCTCATAATGCTTTTTTACATCCTCCATAGTTTTTGCACCAGGCACTTTTCCTGCTTTTAAATATTGAACAAAAAGGCCTTTCTCAGGATCCGACCATAATGGCCCGTCAAAAAAGTTGCCGGGGCATATGGCATTGACTTTAATATTAAACGGCATTAATTCCAGAGCAAAAGACTGGGTTAATCCAATACCGCCAAACTTGTTACCTGCATATGTAAAATTTTTATTACTGCCCTGCAACCCTGATTTTGAATTAACTTGTATAATATCAGTAAAATAATTGCCTTTATATTTAGATTGCAGTTTCATCACTTTGGATGCATGTTTTGCACAAATAAAAAAACCTTTATAATTGACTTTTGTCATAAAATCAAAGGTATTGCTGTCCATTTCATCCAATCCACCGGCCCGTAGGACTCCTGCGTTGCTTATAAATAAATCGAGTCCGCCAAATCCGGTAATTGTTTCAAATATCAGATTCACTACAGAGATATCATCCGACACATCTGTTTTAACAAAAAATGCATGATTTTTTTGTGCTTTATCATTTAATGCTGCAGCAAATTCTTGTCCTTTTTCTTCTTGAAGATCAGCAATTACCACATTTACTCCTTTTTCAAATAAATTTTCAACAATGCCTCTTCCAAATCCTTGTGCCCCTCCTGTTACAATTGCTATCTTCCCTTCGGGAGATTTCATTCCCGGAGCTTCTGTGTTTCCTGGTTTCCACTTTTTAATAAAATCAACAGCTTCGCCGGTAAGGGGGTTGGGCCCGCCAAAATCATTACTATAAAAAGATATTTTCATTAAATCCTCAAATGTATTGAGGGCTGTCTCGGCCGCTTTATGATTAGTGCCTGCAGCAAAAAGCCCGTATTCTTCCAGTAATAAAATATTCGGTAATTCTTTTTCCCCGAAGTCATCAATTTTATCTTTTATCTGTTGTAAAATTTCTTCCGGTTCTTTGCTTTTAGTGGTTACATATAAATAATGATCGCCACAATAAGTAACAATATCGGGTGTAAACGGTTTTGAAATTTTATCAACACAATTCACACATCCGGTATATTGGTTGATAAACCGATTGTTTCTGTGCCTGATGATTTTCTTTGAATCACGTGAAAGCAACATACGGATAGCCGGGATTATTTCAGCAATGTTTTTATTTGGGTCAACAGAAGTTAAATCCGGCTGTTGGGTCGTATGATGTTTTACTTTGGAAAGCATTAAATCAGACAATTGCCGAATTGCAGCAAGGGAATCACTGTTTATAAGTACACCATGGTTTTCCAGAACAATGATCTCAGGATCAGAACCTGCGCTTTTTCTATATTCAGCCAACTTATTTTTTAATAATATATAAAGATCATATCCTACAGCATATGAGACAAACATGGCTTTCTCCCCGAACAACTGATACGTGTGTTTTTCTGCTTTTTTACTGCAAGCCATGCCATTCACAATAGTGGGATGCAAATGCACCACATATTTGTATGCAATGGTATGATGAATAGCTGTATCCACAGATGGAGATAAGATATTATCTTCTGAAACAACACTCTCCCAAAGTCCTTTTTTAACTTGTTTTTCCCGTTTTAACGGATTATTGTCATAATTCCTGTTCAAAATTTCATCAAGTTTATCCCTGTTGAGTTTTACAAACCCGTTTTCAGAGAGTGTGCTTAATTCAACGCCACTTGCTGTTATATCAATATATTGTTCATTTTTCACGGAGACATTGCCACCTCCGGCAATGGTTTGCTCTTTGTTAAGGCCATAAAACCTTGCCAGTTCGATTAATTCAGTTAATTGGTTCATACTAGTCAAAATATTTATAAATTTCATATGTTTATTTTTAAATTTTCAATGGTCATATGGAACCGCATGATTAAA
>CAYMKE010000051.1:0-16261 GCA_964390955.1 uncultured Bacteroidales bacterium
CGAAGTTTACCCCGTAGGGAAGAATGACTGTATCGGGGTTAGCGGACATTATGGACAAACACTAATTATGCCTGTGCCGTAGGCCCTCCAAAATTAAAAGGAATTTTTCCTTCGCCACCGGAAGCTTTTGAATCATCTATGGGGCCATTCATTGATTCAAATTTCTTTATATTATCATTCAGGGCATTCATTAATCGTTTGGCATGTTCCGGTGTTAAAATAATTCTGGATTTGACCTTGGCTTTGTTGATTCCTGGTACTATCCTCACAAAATCAACTACAAATTCTGAAGAAGAATGTGTTATGATTGCAAGGTTAGAATATATCCCTTGAGCTATTTCTTCACTTAGTTCAATATTTACTTGTTGTCCTTCTTGTTGTTGATTTTTTTGTTCCATATACCCTTATTATTTATTTG
The DNA here is from genome assembly GCA_964390955.1 of uncultured Bacteroidales bacterium. Lineage (GTDB taxonomy): Bacteria > Bacteroidota > Bacteroidia > Bacteroidales > JBBRXJ01 > CAYMKE01. The sequence continues at coordinate 419 of CAYMKE010000051.1, forward strand.
TGTACACTTTCTTCTTTTTCTTTTTTATCATCTTTTTCTTTTTTCTCCTTGCCTTTTTTCCCGGATGTTAGCTTCTCATACTCTTCTTTTGAGCCCACAACAATGTTATCATAAAGCATAGAGCCGGTTCCGGCAGGGATTTTATGTCCAACAATGACATTCTCTTTTAACCCATTCAGATAATCAATTTTTCCATTGATAGCAGCTTCGTTGAGTACTTTTCTGGCTTCCTGGAATGAAGCGGCAGAAATAAAGCTTTCTGTCTGTAATGCTGCTTTAGTGATACCTTGAAGGATTTGTCTTGATGTAGCAGGTACTGTATCCCTTACTTCAACAGGACGTAAGTCTTTACGTTTAAGCATAGAGTTTTCGTCTCTTAGTTTTCTGGCCGAAATTACCTGGCCTATTTTAAGAGAAGGTGAATCGCCTGCATCAGTGACTACTTTTTTATTGTAAATCCAATCATTTTCATTTTGGAATTCTTCTTTATTTACCAATTGTTTTTCGAGGAATTTGGTGTCTCCAGGATCTTCAATTTCAAATTTACGCATCATTTGTCGCACAATGACTTCAAAGTGTTTGTCATTGATTTTTACACCTTGCAACCTGTAAACTTCCTGTATTTCATTTACAATATATTCCTGTACTTTTGTCGGGCCTTGTATGGACAAAATGTTTTCAGGAGTTACAGCGCCATCAGATAATGACATTCCTGACCTAACATAATCATTTTCCTGCACAAGGATTTGTTTTGACAGGGGGACAAGATATTTTTTCACTTCGCCTGTCCTTGATTTCACCATGATCTCACGGTTTCCTCTTTTAATTTTTCCAAATGAAACCTCTCCTTCAATTTCGGAGACTACAGCTGGATTTGAAGGATTACGGGCTTCAAATAATTCTGTTACCCGTGGAAGGCCACCAGTGATATCACCAGATTTACCAACAGCACGTGGAATTTTAATTAATATATCACCCTCGTGTACATAATCTCCGTTGTTGACTGCAAGGTGAGCGCCAACAGGCAGGTTATAAGTCCGTAATACTTCCTTATCTTTTTTGTTTTTGAGGATTTGAATTTCAGGATTTTTTTTACGGTCTTTTGTTTCAATGATTACTTTTTCTTTATACCCTGTTTGTTCATCGGATTCTTCCCTGTATGTAATCGATTCGATCACATTTTTAAATGAAATATATCCTTCTATCTCATTTACCAATACTGCATTATATGGATCCCATTCACAAATGAGCTGATCTTTTTTAACTTCATCTCCATTATTAATATAAAGTCTTGCTCCATAAGGCATCGTGTGTGTGGAAAGGACAATGTTGGTGTTTTTGTCAATGATTTTCATTTCAGCCATCCGTGCAATCACTACATCAAAAACATTTCCTTCTTCATCTTTCTTTTGGATTGTTCTCAGACTACTGATTTCAACAATGCCGTCATATTTTGAAGTAATATTGGAAGCTTCAGTAATATTGGAAGCTGTACCTCCAACGTGGAATGTCCTTAGTGTGAGCTGTGTACCGGGTTCGCCGATTGATTGGGCCGCGATTACACCAACTGCTTCACCTTGTCTGATCATTCTTCCTGATCCAAGATTTCTACCGTAGCATTTTGCGCAAACTCCTTTTTTTGTTTCACAGGTTAGTACAGACCGGATTTCAATTTCTTCAATGGGAGATTCTTCAACCTCATGTGCTATTTCTTCTTTGATCTCTTCACCAGAACTGATGATCAGATCACCGGTAAGCGGGTGATAAATATCATGAACAACAGTTCTGCCTAAAATTCTGTCATATAGAGACTCAACAACTTCTTCATTTTTCTTGATCGCTTTGGCAAGTATTCCGCGCAATGTTCCGCAATCTTCTTCTGTTATATAAATATCTTGTGCAACATCTACCAGTCGTCGGGTTAGATAACCGGCATCAGCAGTTTTCAGTGCAGTATCTGCAAGCCCTTTTCGTGCACCGTGGGTAGAAATGAAATATTCGAGAACAGATAATCCTTCTTTAAAGTTTGAAAGGATGGGGTTTTCGATAATTTCTGCCCCCACTGAGCTGGATTTTTGAGGTTTGGCCATCAATCCTCTCATTCCGGATAACTGGCGGATTTGTTCTTTTGACCCCCTTGCTCCGGAATCAATCATCATGTATATAGGATTGAATCCATTTTTATCTTTGATAAGCTGGTTCATCAGGATATTTGTCAACTTCGTGTTCACATGTGTCCAGATATCAAGGATTTGGTTGTAACGTTCATTATTTGTGATCAATCCCATGTTATAATTGTTCATGATCTCTTCTACCTGCTCATATCCTTCGTTTACTAATTCTGTTTTTTCTGCAGGGATGATTACATCGTCAATATTAAAAGATAAACCACCTTGAAATGCCATATCAAAACCTATATTTTTGATATCGTTGAGGAATCTAGCACATTTTTTGTTTCCTGCAACTTTATAAACATTTCCAATGATCTCCCTGAGGGACTTTTTGGTAAGTGTTTCATTAATGTACCCCAATTCTTCGGGAACATATTCATTGAATAATATTTTCCCGACAGTAGTTTTAACCAATTTTTGTACTTCTTTGTCCCCTTCTTTAATATTTAGTTTGACTTTTATGATGGCATGTATATTTACTTTGCCTTCATTGAAAGCTATTTTTACTTCATCGGGGGAATAGAAAATGAAATTTTCGCCTTTCACAGGTTCTTCTTCAGTCCCTTTTTTCTCTTTGGTCAGGTAATAGAGTCCTAATACCATATCCTGTGATGGTACTGTGATTGGAGAACCATTGGCAGGTGTTAAAATATTTTGAGATGATAACATTAATAACTGTGCTTCGAGTATAGCTGCATTTCCAAGGGGCACGTGCACGGCCATTTGGTCACCATCAAAGTCGGCATTAAACGGTGTACATACCAACGGATGTATCTGAATTGCTTTTCCTTCTACAAGTTTGGGCTGGAATGCCTGTATTCCCAATCTGTGAAGGGTAGGGGCACGGTTAAGAAGGACAGGGTGTCCTTTTAAGACATTTTCTAATATATCCCATACAACCGGATCCCTGTTGTCAACAATTTTTTTTGCTGATTTGACTGTTTTTACAATTCCTCTTTCAATAAGTTTTCTTACAATAAAAGGTTTGTAGAGTTCTGCAGCCATGTCTTTGGGAAGTCCGCATTCATGCATATCCAGTTCAGGCCCTACTACAATTACTGAACGGGCAGAATAGTCAACACGTTTTCCTAAAAGGTTTTGACGGAAGCGTCCGCGTTTTCCTTTCAATGAGTCACTCAATGATTTGAGTGGCCTGTTAGCATCCGTTTTAACTGCATTAGATTTCCTGGAATTATCTAATAAGGAGTCTACGGATTCCTGGAGCATTCGTTTTTCATTTCTGAGGATCACTTCTGGTGCCCGTATTTCCATTAATCTTTTTAGACGGTTATTCCGGATGATCACTCTTCTGTATAAGTCATTTAAGTCAGATGTTGCAAATCTTCCCCCGTCCAGTGGTACCAGAGGTCTTAGTTCAGGTGGAATCACCGGGACTACCTTTAAGATCATCCATTCGGGCCTGTTAATATTCTTAGAAGCCCTGAACGATTCTACAACTTGCAAACGTTTTAGTGCTTCGTTTTTTCGTTGTCTTGATGTTTCGGTGTTTGCTTTATGCCTGAGGTCAAATGAAAGTTTATCCAGGTCAATCTGTGAAAGCAGCATTTCCATGGCTTCACCCCCCATTTTCGCGATAAATTTTTCCGGATCATTATCAGGCAATTGCTGGTTTTCTTTTGGAAGGCTTTCGAGGATGTCCAGGTATTCTTCTTCTGTTAAAAAGTCCAGGTATTTAATCCCGTCTGTTTCTTTTACACCGGGGTTTACAACTACATATCTTTCATAATAAATAATTGTGTCCAGTTTTTTTGAAGGAAGGCCAAGCAAATACCCGATTTTATTGGGCAATGTTTTAAAGTACCAAATATGAGCAACTGGAACAACAAGAGAGATATGCCCCATTCGTTCTCTTCGTACTTTTTTTTCTGTTACTTCAACACCACATCTGTCACATACAATTCCTTTATATCTTATTCGTTTGTATTTGCCACAATGGCATTCATAATCTTTAACAGGGCCGAAAATACGTTCACAAAACAGTCCGTCTCTTTCCGGTTTATATGTCCTGTAATTAAAAGTTTCCGGTTTTAAAACCTCGCCGAATGATTGTTCGAGAATTTCTTCGGGAGATGCTAATCCAATACTTACTTTATTGAATTCGCTGTTTATTTTTTTTTCTTTTCTGAATGCCATATGAATATGTATTTAAAAAGTTGTTTCAAAAAAATTCTGATGAATTATTATGAAAAGTTAAGGCTTAATCCCAGTCCTTTCATTTCATAAAGCAATACCTTGAAAGATTCAGGTATTCTTGCCGGAGGTAGTGCTTCGCCTTTTACAATAGCTTCATAGGCTTTTGCACGTCCAACAACATCGTCAGATTTATATGTTAATACTTCATGAAGAATATTAGCAGCTCCATAGGCTTCAAGTGCCCATACTTCCATTTCTCCAAAACGCTGGCCTCCGAATTGAGCTTTACCACCCAGAGGTTGTTGCGTAATTAGTGAATATGGGCCTATAGAACGTGCATGAATTTTATCATCAACCATGTGGCCTAATTTAAGCATATAGGTAACACCTACAGTTGCCGGTTGATCAAAGCGTTTACCTGTTCCTCCGTCATATAAATATGTTTTACCAAATTTAGGTATTCCGGCTTTGTCGCAATATTCTTCTATTTCTTTTACGCTTGCTCCATTAAAAATAGGAGTGGCAAATCGTACGCCAAGTTTTTGTCCTGCCCAACCCAGAATAGACTCATAAATTTGTCCGAGGTTCATACGGGAAGGTACTCCCAGTGGATTTAATACAATATCTACAGGTGTACCGTCTTCGAGAAATGGCATGTCTTCCTGGCGCACAATCTTGGATATGATCCCTTTATTTCCATGTCGCCCGGATAATTTATCACCAATTTTAACTTTTCGTTTTTGTGCAATATAAACCTTGGCCATTTGAATAATACCTGTTGGCAATTCATCTCCAATGGTTATGTTGTATTTTTCGCGTTTAATTTTTGCATCAATTTTTTTATACTTAAGAATGTAATTGTGTAAAAGTTTTTTGATGCGTTCGTTATTGGCTTTGTCTGATGTCCATTTGTTTACAGTAATATTAAGATAATCTATTTCTTGTAAGACTTTTTGAGTGTATTTAGTGCCTTTTGGGATTACCTCATTATTATTTTCATCTTTTACGCCTTGCGATATCTTCCCATTTACAAGGATAAAGAGTTTATCAATTAATTTTGCTTTAAGTTCTTCTGATTCTTTTTCAAATTGTTTGGTTAATTCATTGATTTTTTCCTGACCGTCAATATTTGACTTTTTACCTTTTGATGCCCTTGTGAAAAGTTTTTTGTTAATCACGACACCTTCCATAGAAGGAGGTGCTTTCAAGGAAGCATCTTTCACATTTCCTGCTTTGTCGCCAAATATGGCCCTTAATAATTTCTCTTCGGGAGAAGGATCCGATTCTCCTTTGGGTGTGATTTTTCCAATTAAGATGTCACCAGCTTTTACCGGGGCACCGATTCTGATCAATCCGTTTTCATCAAGGTTTCGGGTAGCTTTTTCACTCACGTTCGGAATATCGGATGTGAGTTCTTCAATACCTCTTTTGGTATCTCTTACTTGCATTTCAAATTCTTCAATATTAATGGATGTCATGATGTCTTCTCTCACAATTTTTTCAGAAATGACAATGGCATCCTCAAAATTGTATCCTTTCCAGGGCATAAATGCCACTTTCAGGTTTCTTCCCAGGGCAAGGTGTCTGTCATGTGTACAATATCCTTCAGTTAAAGTCAGGCCTTTAACTACTTTATCTCCTTGTGAAACAATGGGTTTGAGATTAATACAGCTGTTTTGATTTGTTTTTTTGTATTTGAGAAGTCTGTATTCTTTTTTACTACTATCAAAGCTAATCAGGTCTTCTTCTTCTGATCTTGAGTAATTGATGACGATTACTTCTGCATCTACATAATCAACAATACCATCTCCTTCTGCCACTATTTGTGTTCTGGAATCTTTTGCCACCATTTCTTCAATTCCGGTACCTACGATAGCAGCTTCCGGCCTCATGATAGGCACTGCCTGTCTCATCATATTAGATCCCATTAAAGCTCTGTTTGCATCATTGTGTTCAAGGAATGGTATTAATGATGCAGCGATGGATGCGATCTGATTCGGGGCAATGTCCATGAGGTGTACATCTGATGAATCCGATAGAGGAAAGTCTCCGTTAAATCGTGCTTTCACTTTCGGATTTGCAAACATTCGTTGCTCATTAATTGGAGCGTTTGCCTGTGCAATGATTTGTTCTTCTTCTTCTTCGGCAGACAGATATACAATTTCCTCTTTTACTTTTGCATTACTTACTTTTTTGTAAGGTGTTTCAATAAATCCAAGGTTATTGATTCGTGCATAAACACACAATGAAGATATCAGTCCGATGTTCGGCCCCTCGGGTGTTTCTATCGGGCATAGCCTTCCGTAGTGCGTAAAGTGAACGTCTCTGACTTCAAATCCGGCACGCTCTCTTGATAAACCACCAGGCCCCAGAGCAGATAATCTTCGTTTATGGGTTACCTCAGCCAATGGATTGGTTTGATCCATGAATTGAGACAATGGGTTTGTTCCAAAGAATGAGTTGATGACAGATGAAAGGGTTTTGGAATTAATCAGGTCAATGGGAGTAAATACCTCATTATCCCTGACATTCATTCTTTCTCTAATAGTCCTTGCCATACGAGCCAGGCCAACACCAAATTGATTGGCAATTTGTTCGCCTACAGTCCGTACGCGACGGTTGCTTAAATGATCAATATCATCTACTTCTGCTTTTGAATTAATCAATTCAATAAGTTGTATGATGATTTTGATGATATCTTCTTTGGTAAGAATTTTGGTATCCATTGGGATATCAAGGCCCAATTTTTTATTGATTTTATATCTTCCTACTTCGCCCAGGTCGTACCGTTTATCAGAGAAAAATAAGTTTTCAATGACTTCCCGGGCAGTGGTTTCATCAGGTGGTTCGGAGTTTCTCAACTGGCGGTAAGTATAAAGTACGGCTTCTTTTTCAGAGTTACAGGGGTCTTTTTGAAGCGTGTTGTAAATAATTGCGTAATCTGATATGTTTTGTCCTTGTTTATGAAGTAAAATATTAGATGTTCCGGATTCGATGATGTCATTGATATGTTCTTCCTGGATTGTGGTTTCTCTTTCGATTATGACTTCGTTACGTTCAATGGAAACAACTTCTCCGGTGTCTTCATCTACAAAGTCTTCAACCCATGATTTTAATACCCTTGCAGCAAGCTTTCTGCCTATGGCTTTTTTCAGGTTCTCTTTTGTAACTTTTATTTCATCGGCAAGATTGAAAATCTCAAGTATATCTTTATCATTTTCGTATCCAATGGCTCTTAAGAGTGTTGTAACGGGTAATTTCTTCTTTCGTTCAATGTATGCATACATTACATTGTTAATGTCAGTGGCAAATTCGACCCATGACCCTTTAAAAGGAATAACCCTGGCCGAATACAATTTTGTGCCATTGGCATGTATACTTTGTCCGAAAAATACCCCGGGAGAACGATGTAATTGAGAAACAATAACACGTTCTGCTCCATTGATAATGAAGCTGCCCCGTTCAGTCATATATGGTATTGTACCTAAATAAACATCCTGAATTACAGTATCAAAATCTTCATGTTCAGGGTCTGTACAATAAAGTTTGAGTTTAGCTTTAAGGGGTACACCAAATGACAATCCCCGTTGAATACATTCTTCAATGCTATAGCGGGGAGGATCAATCGTATAATCTAAAAATTCGAGGACAAAGTTATTACGTGTATCTGTAATTGGAAAGTTTTCCATAAAAACTTTATGCAATCCTTCATTTGGACGTTCTTCTGAATGCTTGTCAATTTTAAAGAAATCACTGAATGATTTAATTTGTATGTCTAGAAAATCAGGATAGTTAAAGTTATTCTTGATGCTAGCAAAATTTATTTTTTGCATATGGTTATACTTATATTTTGTAAAGTAAAATATAAAAATCCTGAAAGACCATCGTGGTTATGAACAATCTTTCAAGCTTAAAAATTTAATAATAAAGAAAGGGAAAATGAGCTGTTTTAAAGACTCATTTAAAGGACAAACGAAACATTCAGCCATAAAGTATTTTGATTTTTTAAAAAGATTATGTTAAATACATCATAATACAGCAAAAGGTTTAGAGCCAGTAAATGGTTCTAAACCTAATGGATATGTTAAGCTGAACGTAATTGTCCTTATTTAATTTCTACTTCAGCGCCAGCATCTTCGAGCTGTGCTTTAATTGATTCTGCATCATCTTTATTTGCTCCTTCTTTTATTGTTGCAGGAGCAGAATCAACCAATTGTTTACTTTCTTTAAGTCCTTGTCCTGTTATTTCTTTAACTAGTTTTACAACTTGTAATTTGGCATTTCCAGCTGCAGTTAAAACGACATCAAATTCAGTCTTCTCTTCTGCTGCGCCTTCATCGGCACCTCCCTGGGCTGCTCCTGCAGCGATTACAGGTGCTGCGGCTGGTTCAATACCGTGTTCTTCTTTTAAAATATCTGCTAATTCGTTAACTTCTTTTACTGTTAAGTTAACCAATTGATCTGCAAGCGTTTTTAATTCTGCCATTGTATTCTTGTTTTTGAATTATTAAAAATTATTGTTTTTCTGATAAAGTTTTTAGCGCTCCTGTTAATTTGTTTTGACCTGATTTAAGTGCAGAGATCACATTATTCATTGGGCTTTGTAATTGCAAGATAATGTCTCCAATAAGCTCATCTTTTGATTTGAGTTCTGCAAGTGTTTCAACCTGGTCATCGCCATAATAAAAGCTTTCTTCTACGAAAGCAGCTTTTAAGATGGGTTTTTCGTGTTTTTTACGAAATTCTTTAATCAGTTTAGCTCCGGCATTGCCGGTTTCACAAAACATGATAGATGTTGAATTTTTTAAAATGTCTTCAAAGCCGTTTGATAATTCTTTATCTGATGCTTTTAATGCTTTTTTGATCAATGTATTTTTAACTACTTCCAGGTGAATGTTATTTTCAAAACATTTTCTTCTTAATTCACCTGTATCTTCAGCATTCAGTTCAGATATATCTGTTAAATACAGATGACTGTGCTCATTTATTTTTTGCGTCAGTTCTTTAATGATCGTATCTTTTATTTCTTTGGATTTCATGATCAAAAGTGTCTTTAGGTTATTATTCTTCTAATATTGATTTTTTGTCAATTTTGACACCCGGGCTCATTGAACTGGACAGGTGAATCGACTGGATATAGTTACCTTTAGCTCCCGATGGCCTTAATGTTTTTAATGTTTGAAGCAGTTCTTTTACATTGTCTGCAATTTGCTTTGGTTGAAAAGATACTCTACCGACAGGTGTATGTATTATTCCTGTTTTGTCAACTTTAAAATCTATTTTGCCTAATTTGACTTCTTTGATGGTTTGGCCTACATCATTGGTTACTGTTCCGCTTTTTGGGTTTGGCATTAATCCTCTCGGGCCTAAAACTTTCCCCAATTTCCCGATTTTAGGCATTACTTGTGGAGTGGTGATAATCACATCCATATCTGTCCATCCTTTTTGAATCTTTTCAACAAAATCGTCAAGGCCCACAAAGTCTGCTCCGGCATCTTTTGCTTCTTGTTCTTTTTCGGGTGGAACCAGTGCCAGTACTTTAAGGGTTTTACCTGTTCCGTTTGGCAGGCTCACGGTTCCCCTTACCATTTGGTCGGTTTTTCGGGGATCTACGCCCAATTTGACGTCAATATCAACCGATGCATCAAATTTAGCATAGTTGATTTCTTTGACCAGCTTCGCTGCATCTAATAGTTTATATTCCTTGGATTTATCAAGTTTTTCCAGCGACTGTTTTTGATTTTTTGTTAGCTTACCCATTATTATTTAGTTTTTTTCAAATGGTGATTTTCCTTTCACTGTAATTCCCATGCTTCTGGCAGTACCGGCAACCATTTTCATTGCTGATTCGGTTGTAAAAGCATTCAGGTCAGGCATTTTTTCTTCGGCAATTTTTTGTACATCATCCCAGCTAATTGATGCAACTTTATTTGTTTTGGGTTCTGGTGAACCTGATTTTATTTTTGCTGCTTCTTTTATTTGCACAGCAACCGGAGGCCTTTTGGTTATAAATGTAAACGATTTATCTGTGAAGACAGTAATTTCAACAGGAATTAATTTTCCCTGGCTTTCCTGAGTCTTCGCGTTGAATTGTTTACAGAACTCCATTATATTTACTCCTTTTGCACCCAAAGCAGGCCCAACTGGAGGAGAAGGATTGGCAGCGCCTCCTCTTATTTGTAATTTGATAATATCACTTACTTTTTTTGCCATGATAAATTTTAATATATATTATTCTCTTTCTACTTGCATAAAGCTGAGTTCAAGTGGCGTTTTACGGCCAAATATTTTCACGCTTACTTTTAGTTTTTTCTTTTCTTCGTTTACATTTTCAATGATTCCATGGAAACCACTAAATGGGCCATCAGTAACTTTAATCCTTTCGCCCACGCAAAATGGTTCATTGATTGTTTCGTCAGTTGTTGATAATTCATCAACTTTTCCTAATATTCTATTGACTTCGCTCTGTCGCATAGGTGTAGGTTTTTTATTTGTTTCACCTAAAAAACCTATGACGTTTGTAATATTTTTTAGAATATGTGGTATTTCACCATCCATTTGTGCTTCTACCAATACATATCCGGGAAAAAAATTACGTTCTTTTTTTATTTTTTTGCCGTTTCTTACCTGGTATGTTTTTTCTGTGGGTACTAAAACCTGGGACACATAATCTTCAAGATTCAGGTGTTTGATTTCTTGTTCTATCAGTTGCTTAACTTGTTTTTCTTTGCCACTGATAGCCCTTAGTACATACCATTTTTTATCTGATTCACTCATAAATGACAATCGAGGGTTAATAGAACATTTTATATACAAATTCCATTATGTTTCTGAATGAGAAGTCCATAATGAATACAATCAATGAGATAATCAGTGTAGCAATCATGACAACGATTGCACTGTTTTGTAATTCCGGCCATGAAGGCCAGGTTACTTTGTATACCAGTTCCTGAAATGCTTCTTTAAAATATCTAATTATTTTCATATATATTGCTGAATAATATGGCACGGATGGCAAGACTCGAACTTGCAACCTTTGGTTTTGGAGACCAGTGCTCTACCAATTGAGCCACATCCGTGTAAAAAAGTCCGGAAAAAAACAGTGAATTCCTGAACTTTTATGATATTATTAAATAATTTAATCTACAATTTCAACTACCTGTCCGGCACCAACAGTACGTCCACCTTCTCTGATAGCGAATCTGAGGCCCTGGTTAATTGCCACGGGATAAATCAATTCCACAGTGATTGTGACATTATCGCCTGGCATTACCATTTCACGACCTTCTGGTAATTGAATGTTTCCAGTCACGTCAAGTGTTCTTAAGTAAAACTGGGGTCTGTAATTGTTATGGAAAGGAGTATGACGTCCGCCTTCTTCTTTTTTAAGCACATAGATTTCAGCTTTAAACTTAGTGTGCGGAGTGATTGAACCGGGTTTTGCGATGACCATCCCGCGTTTAATCTCATCTTTGTTTACACCTCTTAAAAGCAAACCTACATTGTCACCAGCTTCACCGTAATCAAGAATTTTACGGAACATTTCAATACCGGTCACAACTGTTTTCTTTTTATCATCACCTAAACCAATCATTTCCATTTCCTCTCCAGAATTCACAACACCTGTTTCAATTCTACCAGTTGCTACTGTACCACGTCCTGTAATTGAAAATACGTCTTCAACAGGCATTAAGAATGGTTTGTCTTTGTCTCTGGTTGGAGTAGGAATGTACTCATCAACAGCGTCCATAAGTTCTTGAATTGTGTCAAGCATTTCTTTTTCGCCGTTTAATGCACCTAATGCAGAACCTTTGATTAAGGGAGCATTTTGTCCGTCAAATTCATAGAAATCGAGTAATTCCCTAACTTCCATCTCAACCAGTTCAACGAGTTCTTCATCATCAACAAGGTCAACTTTGTTCAGGAATACAACAATTTTGGGAATGTTTACCTGACGTGCAAGCAGAATATGCTCTCTTGTTTGTGGCATTGGCCCATCAGGAGCTGCTACTACCAGGATGGCCCCGTCCATCTGAGCTGCACCTGTAACCATATTTTTAACATAGTCGGCATGGCCTGGGCAGTCAATGTGAGCATAGTGCCTTTTTTCTGTTTGATACTCAATATGGGCTGTTTGGATAGTTAAGCCTCTTTCTTTTTCTTCAGGGGCATTGTCAATACTATCATAAGATCTTGATTCTGCCATTCCGGTTGTTGAAAGATAATTGGTTATAGCGGCAGTAAGGGTAGTTTTACCGTGGTCTACGTGCCCTATAGTTCCAATATTAACGTGCTCTTTCGATCGTTCAAATTTTTCTTTTGCCATAGTTACTATTTATTAATAATTAATAAATTAAAATATTAATTGTTTAAAACTTTATTTATCAAGCCAATGACGGGAATTGAACCCGTGACCTCTTCCTTACCAAGGAAGCGCTCTACCCCTGAGCTACATCGGCAAAAATAGAGCGGGAGACGGAACTCGAATCCGCGACCCTCAGCTTGGAAGGCTGATGCTCTACCAACTGAGCTACTCTCGCCTGATGCTTTTGTTTGTATGTTTTTACCCTCCAATATTTATTCAATTATATATTTTCTTATCACACAAACTCACATTTATTGTGGGGAGGGCAGGATTTGAACCTACGAAGGCATACGCCAGCAGATTTACAGTCTGCCCCAGTTGACCACTTTGGTACCTCCCCTCTTTCTTCGCACACGAGCCGATGGAGGGACTCGAACCCCCGACCTGCTGATTACAAATCAGCTGCTCTAAGCCAGCTGAGCTACATCGGCATTTAATTCAATGAACGAAATAAATCAATAAATTGGAGCGCAAATGTACAAATATTTTATTTAGAACACAAAATTTATTTACTTAAATTTTGTGTTCTAGCTTATTTATTTTTATCTTTATGTTTTATTAGTTGCTTTCTTAATGCTTCAATAGCTTCTCCGGTAGATTTTTCAAAAGATTCGCTTTGTTTTTTAGCAAATAATTCATGCCTGGGTATCTCTATTTTTATTTCTGTAACTTTTCCATCATTTTCCTGTGACTTTTCGTTTTTTAAAAAGACTTCAGCATCTATGATGCGTTCATGATACTGCGATAGTTTTTTTAGTTTGTTTGTGATTAATTCTTTTAAATTATCTGTTGCGTCAAAATTTACTGAATTGATTGTGATATTCATCATTTTCCTCCTTATTTATTTTTTATCCCCCCGGGGATGAGCTTGTTTATATATGTCTTTAAGTTTTTCAAAAGTATTGTGCGTATATACTTGTGTTGCTGATAAATTTGCATGCCCAAGTATTTCTTTAATTGCATTGAGGTCGGCCCCATTATTTAACATATGTGTGGCGAATGTATGTCTGAGAATATGAGGGCTTTTTTTCTCAATGGTTGTGACTGCATCCAGGTATTTATTGACTATCCTGTATACTAATTTGGTATATATTTTTTCTCCTTTCCCGGTTATAAAAAAAGGTTCTTCCTGGTTAGAAGATGTATTGATTTGTTTCCTGTAATTTAAATATTGATTGATTGATTGATTTAGATGCGAGGGGTATGGGATAATGCGTTCTTTGTCTCTTTTGCCATGTACTTTTATGAAGCATTCTTTTTGGTTGATGTTTTTCATTTTCAGTTCAGTGAGTTCAGAAAGCCGTATTCCCGTGAAATAAAATATTTCTATGATTAATTTATCCCGGGCCCCTTCAAAATCATCTGTAAATTTATAGTTATCTAATAAAATATCCATTTGGTTTTGGTCAACAAAAAAGGGAAGTTTTTTTTCCGGCTTTGGAGTTAAGACCTTATCCAATGGATTTGATTCGATTTGATTTGATTTTAAAAGAAATTTAAAAAAAGTTTTTAAGGTTGTGATTTTTCTGTTCACAGACCTCGCGGAAATATTGTTTTCAATCAGAAAAACAATCCATTTCCTGATTATATGTTCATCAATTTTTTGAAAATTAATGATTTGGCCTTTGATGTGTTGCGAAAGAAAAGCAAAAAATTGATTTAAATCTCCTTCATATGAAGTTATTGTGTGTTTTGAAAACCGTTTTTCATATTTGAGGTAATGAATAAATGCTTCCCTTTCTTCCATATTTTATCTGTGAAACGAATATACTAATATTCTTCTTCCTGCATTTTTTTCTTGTAAACAGCCTTTTTCAGGGTTTCGCGTTTTTCTTCAGAAGGTTTTCTAAATGCTTGACGCTCCCTTAATTCTTTGCTGATACCTGTTTTTTCGAATTTCCTTTTAAAGCGCTTGAGTGCCCTTTCGATGTTTTCTCCTTCTTTGACTGGTATTTTAAGCATAATAATATGTTTTATTAATAAATTTATTAAGTTGTTAAAATCATGCAAAATTAATGAATACTCAAAATATATTCAAATGAATTTTTGTTTTTTGTTGGTTTTATGTAAAATAATTATTTTCTTTCCTCATAATTTTTTACAATAAAATAGGGCTTCATTTTAATATATACATCATTGGGGAGTAAATTATTTTTTTTAATTTCATCAAGTGTTTGAATATTTTTTTTTAGTTTTCTGTAGCGGATTAATCCTTTAACCTGGTAACTATTTAAATAAGGATGCCTTAAAAGAGTTTTATAATCAGCATTGTTCAGGTTTATTTGAGCTATTTTTGTTGTATCAGCATACATCATATCTTGTATGTTGTTGTATGTTTCTTGTTTGAAATCATATACTTCTAAAAGTTGCCGGGTATTGTAAAACCCGCCTAATAATTTCCTGTATTTAATAATCCGTTCTGCAAATACCGGCCCAATACCATGAAGTTTTTGCAATGCTTTTGGGCCGGCTGTATTAATATCAATCTTGATTTTGCGTGTTACTTTTATTGATTGTTTTTTCTTCGGGCTATTGAATGTGCTTTCTTTTTCCTGTTCTTCAATTTTAATGTAAGGCGATAGTTTATTGAATTGTTGTTGAGATATGCCATATATTTTTTTTAAATCTTCTTTTTTATATAGTTTTCCTCCTGCTTTAAGATATCCTTTTAAAGCATTTATCTGGTTTGATGTAAATCCCAGTTTTTTTAGTTGAACAGATGAAGCCTGGTTTGGATCAAAATGAAATAATGTATCTTTAGTAATGGGTTTTGATGTTCTTTGTTGAATTGTTTTTTTCTTTTTATATAATGCAGCTTCGAATTGTTGAATTTTTTCTTTAACCTCCTCATTTTTTTGAGAAAATGCATCCGGTGTTTGTTTATTTATAAAATAATGTACTGAAATCAATCCTATTATAATAAGCAATAGAACTATTATGCCATTTCGTTCGCTTTTCGTGAATGTGAGGTATTCTTTAAAATGCTGCTTTAGTTTCATATGTTTATTTTTAAGTTAATTGAGTTGATTAAGTTAATTGAGTTGATTAAGTTGAAAAGTTTAGAAGTTTAGAGGGCGTGTGGGATTTCCCCGATAACTTGGGGCTGTCTCAAAAGGTAAATCATACAAGAGCGAACAAAATTTGATTCACCAA
>CAYMKE010000052.1:0-16204 GCA_964390955.1 uncultured Bacteroidales bacterium
TGATCTGTATTCATTAATTTGTCTATTATTATATACATTTGATTCAGAAAAAATATGTCCGGTAAATCGTCTTTGTCTAAAAAAATCATCAAAT
Organism: uncultured Bacteroidales bacterium; assembly: GCA_964390955.1. GTDB lineage: Bacteria > Bacteroidota > Bacteroidia > Bacteroidales > JBBRXJ01 > CAYMKE01. Next base: position 95 of record CAYMKE010000052.1, read on the forward strand.
GTAATTCTTTGAGCATCATTATTCCTGTTGAATACAGGATGATTTGCTAATATGGGCCTTGCTTCCGGATAATATACCCAAAATGTCTTTTTCATAACATACATGTCAGGATTTTCTTCTTTATGGTATAATCGTATTGGACATAAACCTATTATTCTTACTTTCATTCGTGAATAATTTTTATCAAAATACCATTTTTCTTTAATAAGTAATTTTTTAATCTCGTGTTTTTGAGGGGGTGAATCCACTGTATCAGATCTTGTAGTTCCATCAGCCTGTGTGATTTCTGTTACCTCCTTTCCTGCTCCCATTGATTTATTTACCTGCTCGGCAGTCATCAAAACATCAAATTCAGTTGTAGCCTCTGGATCATCAGGATCATAAACTTTCAACCCTTCATTATTAATTCCATATAGTAATAAATTGACAAGGCTCATTCTATTTCCAATGGGGTCTGTAGGATAATACAAAGGAAGATTAACCTTTTGCCTTAAATCAACCATTCTCCATACTGTTTTTTCCCAAATTACATCTGCTTCTCTTGTGGGAACATAAGGCACTGGTTTTTTATTTTTCATATCCTCTTTTTCATATACTTCTTTCTTTTCCTGGTCTTCAAATTTCTCATTATTATTTTGTACTTCACTTTGTACATTTTGCCCTATAATAATCTGAGTACTACTCAAGCTTATTATGGTTATGACGATTATTTTAATTATTCTTTTCATAATTCTAAAATTTAATTATTATTTTAGTCTAAAGCTAATCGTTCCAATATCCTTTATTTCTCCTCCAGGTTTTTTGGCTTTAATACTTTCAAAGGTGATACTATTCCCTCTACCTGCTTGTCTGATTAAATTTTTTTGATTAGCTGTAATCCTGTGGCTATTGGAAGGTTCTTCCTTTAAAAATCCACCTATTACTGTATACATATTAAAACTTACTACTTCAAATTTAAGGTCAAACAAAAAATCAGGCAACTGGGCCAAAACAACCTCCTGAGCTGCTAAAACATTAGTAGAAATAGCGCCTCCGCTCGAATTCGCTACGACAGGTTTTGGATCTGGTACTTTTTTTACCCTGAATTTTTGTGTTCCCATAGATTTACGCTGATCTTCTATTTTAGCATAAACTCTCACTACACTTTCTCTTCCTGCCTGTGCAGGTATAGCAACCCAAGCATTACCTCTTTTCAATAATCTACCATTCGACATACTAGCTTGAATATTTTCTTTTGGTACTCCTGGTACAGATATATCTACTGGATTTTGTAATCCTAAATAAAAAACATTCATTTTTGTAGGAGAAACTACAGCTTGTGGCGGAGCAACTGTATATGAACTTTCAAAGGGTACAGGATTTATTGTCCCATCAGGCCTTTTAATTTTAATGATTCCTTTGTATTCTGTTTCCCCTCTTCCGCCAGGTGTAATGGAATAGATACCCTTTCCACTTCTTACAGGGACGTGTGTAGTGTCACCTTTCCATTTAATTTTGTTTCCTTCCATTTCATAATCACCAATAATAATTTCAGGACTTACAGATGTATCAGAAGCTGCTATAAATATATCAGCTTTATATTCATTTCCGCGAATAACATAATTAGTATTAGGAATTACAGTAGCTTCAATTTTATTAAATTTTATTGTTCCTACATCTATTGCACCATAAAGATAATTCAACATATCATATTCAACATTTCTTACCCTGTTTTGGATTCCAGACATAATTGCAATAACACCGGCAGTAGGTAGGTGTTCAAAATTACCTGGCACCCAATCATACACTTGATCTGCATGTTGTACTTTATCGGTATTAAGTCCACTTTTAATTGATTGAATAAGGTTTTTATAGTCGTTTGATTCAGGTATTAACTTTAAACAAAAATCTCTATAATTATCAATCATATTTTGTAATGTATATCCTGCTCCCTTTGCTTGTTCTCCTGACCCTACCATAACCTCTGCTGGTACTGATGTATTATCTTTTGCCGAAACTTCCTGAATAATTACACCATCATCTGTAACTGCTTCGGTGTCTTCTCCTTCTACCTTTTTTATTATTTTCTTTTTATGGTCTTTAATAAACTCATTAATTTCTTGTGACCTTTTTATAATTTCCTCTGCATAATTATAATATTCCAATACCCTTTTTGACGGGGTTGCAGTTTTTCTTGTTTCAAACTGTCCAAAAACTTCATTAATTTTACCTTCAGTATTTTCTGTAGCCTTAACAAGGCTTTCATCTATATTAATAAAGGCGTTTAAAATATCTTTGGATACATTTAATGCTAGCATTGCTGTCAACATGAGATACATCATATTGATCATTCTCTGCCTCGGTGAAAGTTTCCCATGACTCATAATGTGAAAGGTCTTATATGATTAATATTATAAATTTATAGGTGTTGTTGATTATTTAATTTCTTCCAATGATCCCAACATATTTCCGTAAATATTATTCAATTGGGCAATTTGATTATTCATATTGTTCATCTCATTTTTGAAATCCTGTGCATAATCTGCAGATTCTTTAAGGTTTCCTAACATATTATCGAAGCCTTTAAAAATATCTTTTGTTTTATCAAGATGGCTATTTGTCTCCTGCATTTGTAATTCATATACAGAATTTAAAGCGGTCAAATTCTTATTAATCTCTTCAATTTTACCACCATATGTATTTGATTCACCAGATATTGTGTTAGCGCTATCTTTTATTGAATCTGCCAATTGTTGATATATTGAAGTCAGTTCATTTCCTGATTCTTTGAATTTTGCTGCTGCTTCATTACCTGAACTTGAGATTGCTTCTGCAGCATTTTGATAAGAACCTGATAATCCTTGTACCGATTGGTTTAACTCTTCATTCGATTTAACAAATGTATCATTTAATCCACTTACTGATTCAGATGCTAATTGTACATTTTGTGCAAAATCAGTTGTTGCTACTGTTGCATCGGATAAATCTGAAAGGTTTGCTGTTGTTTCGCTTAACCTGTTCAGTCCATTGCCCAGGTTTTCAAACATAGAAGAATTTACATTAAGTCCTTCCATCATAGCTTCAAGTTTTTGAAGACCCTCCCCGGTTGGCTTTATTGCTCTGGAACCAGTTTCTTCCTCTATTCCAGCTAATTCAGGAAATACTAATGTCCAGTCAAGTTCTTCATGAAGCGGTTCAAAGGCTGAAAAGAAAAATATTATGACCTCTGCTCCCATACCAATGACCAGCATAATACTTGCACCCGGCCAGTGCATAATTTTAAACAAAGCTCCTGCGAGTACAACTGATGCTCCCCAACTGTAAAGTTTTTGCATAAAGACTTTCCATCCTCTCGTCTGGATAATTTCTGACGTTTTCATAATAAATAGGTATTTAAAAGTTAAAATTTTTTATTTATAAAATATTATTGAATTCTCCGGTTTCCTAAATATGTTCTTACACATCTAAAACCTATATATGATTTTGCTGAATCAGCATATTCATATGTTCTTGTTCCGCATTCTAAGAAATAAGCAACATCCTTCCATGATCCACCACGAACAACTTTTCTCTTCAGTACTTCCGGATCATCAGGTCGTGCATTGTATTTGTAATCAGGGTTTAAATCGTGAGTATATGCATAACTTGACTCATCATATGCAGAAGCTGTCCATTCAGCTACATTCCCAGCCATATCATATAATCCAAATTGATTTGGTGAATAACTTCCAACCGTTATAGTATGAGATGCACCGTCGTCTGCATAATTACCTCTAAGAGGTTTATAATTGGCAAGAACACAACCTTGTCTGTTTCTGGCATATGGTCCTCCCCATGGATATTTTGCACGTTGTAATCCTCCTCTTGCAGCTTTTTCCCACTCTGCTTCCAAAGGAAGGCGATAATCATGAACTAAATTATTTCCTCTTTTTACTAATGCACTATTCAATAAGTTTGTCCTCCATATACAAAATGCATTTGCCTGTTTCCAGTTTACACCTACTACCGGATAATTATCATATGCCGGATGTGAAAAATATGTTTTTGTCCACGGTTCATTATATGAATATGTAAAATCTGCAATCCAGCATAATGTATCAGGATATACATTTACTTTATCTCTAATAATAAAGTCTGCCCTGCTTTCAATTTCAACACGTTCTCCCTGTTGATTTATTACATAACCTTCATATTCTTTCTTTTTTAAATTATACCTGTTGGATTTGTTTGCAGCCTGTTTGTAATCTACCCAATAATATTCATATATTAACTTTCTGGTATCTATCTCCTTACGCCCCCAGAACTTTTCATCGCCCTGAAAATACATTTCTTTCAATATCTGGCTCACTTCTTCGTCTTCCTGATTTATTGGTGTTTCCCAATTCAAATGAGGAGGATCATATATTTCTCCATCACGCCCTTCAGAGATGGCATAATCATCAAGTTGCTCTGCCAATAACCTTCTCATGATTGAGTCTCTTACCCAATATACAAATTGTCTGTACTCATTATTGGTAATCTCTGTCTCATCCATCCAAAAAGCATCAAGAGAAACATTTTGAACCATCGTATTTAAATTATTGGTAATATCCTCTTCTACAGGCCCCATCTTGAAATTCCCCTGGGGAACGAAGATCATACCAAATGGTTCGGGCTCATAATATTGGCCTCTGTCTCCTACTCCTACTAATTCGCCGCTTTGATAGTCGGCACAGCTACTTATTATAGCTAATAATCCTATTATAATGATAATTTTTTTCATAGTTAAAAAATTTTGACATAAAAATAATAATTTATTTTTAATAAAAAAAATAAAATTACAAAAATCTTATACTTTTATATTGTTTTGGCGTGTTATCGGACTTGATATCAAAACAATATTTTATTGAAAATTCCTGTGATGCACTATAGTAACTCCCTATTTCAGAAAGTTCAAAATCGTATGACAAACCTACCGTTAAATTATTCGCCATTTCAAATCCTATTAAAGCCGTTAATGCATTTCCCATCCTGTATGAAAGCCCTCCAAATATTTTATTATTGTATAAGACATTTGTATTTAAAACAATATTCGTCACCTTTGTATCTGATAAAACCAAAAAAGAAGGTTGTATTTCAAATAACGTATTTGGTACATATAAATTATATCCTCCGCATACAAAAAAATCAGGGTCATATAAATCGGAATTGATATTATTATATTCCATTTCATCTGTATAGATATGTTTAGCAGAGATTCCCACAAACAATTTTGGCGTTTTATAAAATATCCCCATGTCCATATCAAATGCTGTGGGATTTTGTTCTTCTCCTGAGGGAATTGCCGGGTCGTTTTCAGCAGGTATAAACATATTGGCCGGGATATTTGCTTCATTAGGAGTTTTCCATTCGGCCTTTAATTTATGAAAAATAATTCCTGCACCTACCCCTATTCCTAATTTCCCATTTCCAATACTCATTCGATATGCATATGCTGCTTTTAAATTGTCATTATCTTGAAATCCGATTTGATCACTTTCTATCGTTAATCCTACTCCATGATTTGCACCAAATAAATTAAAATCAGTATTCCCATTAAAATATAATGTAGATGGGGCTCCTTCAAAATTACCACCAGAAAAGATATTTCCCCATTGATTTCTGAATAAACCTGATAAACACACCTGCTCATGGCTTCCTACAGCACCGGGATTATATTCGCTTGGTAAAAACATATATTGACTAAAATTAGCCGTTTGCTGACTATCCACTGTGAATAGCGAGCCTACTATTATATAATATAATATCCAAACAGCCTTTTTCATTAATTTTTTGGTTATCTATAGTTATACTATTATTTTACATTTAAGTTACTAAAAAAACAATAAACTTAATATTGCAATATTAATTAATTTTTTGAAAAAATCTCAACCATCTTTCAGGAATTTCGTTATTACAAGCATTTTCATAGTCTTTATATGAACATGCCAGTATTAATTTTTTTTGATTCTTAGACGGCACTTCTACCCACCATCTCTCGGTTATAGAGCTTTTATAAAAAACAATTTCTTCATGATTTGTCACATTAAAGTTTACAATAAATTTTTTAAAATTATTGCTTTGCAAAGGATTTTCATAGATTTTTTGTTCAGCACCCTGAATAAAATACCACAATGCCTGCGCCATTAAATGCGCACCCTGGTTATTGATATCAAAATCCGGATTTATCTCATTAACCCATATGGCATTCATATTATTACTCATACCCGCATATTTTGCAATCTGACAAATTTCTTCTCCATAAAATCCATTGGGTGACGGGCGCAGGTTTGCCGGGCAATCAGACTGCCGTATTGCATTGCTGTCTATGCTTAATATATTTGCATCCCTGAGGTAAGGCTCCGCTTCATGAAGGTTGTTTCTTAAATCCCCAAGTCGTTTGGATTCATACAGGTGCTTATTCAAAAAATCTACTTCTTTAGTATTATTGAAAAAAACCTGGTGTCCTAAATTGGTAAAATCGAACAATATATTTTTTTTATCTTCTTTAATAATCGTTTTTAAATAATTTTCAGAATTAATTTCATCTTGTGGTTCTTCCAGATCAATTTTTGCATCAATGGTCACGAAATTCATCCTTTTATTAAGACGTGTATATAAAAGGTATGATGAATAAACCAAATGCTGCCCTCCCCCAATAAACAAAGCGATCAGGTTATGTTGATTAATATATTCATAAACATCCCGTAAAGCATATATTGTATCATTTAAGGTATTTCCCCGGTATATATTTCCCAAATCAATAATGGACTGTCTGGAAGCGGGTGGAGTAAGTTGGTACAGTTTCTTTCTCACCTGGTCACATGCTTTATCTGTTCCTTTATTTATAGAACCTCTGCTTTCAGGCACTCCAATGATTGCTATATCATATTGATCAATGTTTTGAATCGGGTTATCCGGTGTATGAATATCTATGTATCGCGACAAAGTATTCTCCGGATTAAGATATGTAATTTCCGGTTTATCGAGGCTTACAGGAGAAAAATAATCATTCAGGTTCATAGTTTATGCTTTCTTAGACGAAGAAGATTTTTTGGATTTACCCTTTTTTTTATTTTTACTGATAATATCTTTGCAATCTTTCAGTGTTAATTTAGCCGGATCTTTTTTAATGTCCTTAGAAATCCTGAAATTCTCTTTTTTATAAGCAATATAAGGGCCCCATCTACCATTGAGTACTTTTAATTCAGGTTCTTCGTTAAATGTTTTGATAATCTTTTTCCGATCCCGTTCTCTTTTTTCTTCAATTAATTCTATTGCCCTGTCTAAGCCTATTTCATACGGATCATCCACTCCTTTCTTTAATGAAGCAAATTTATTATCATGCTTTACATAAGGGCCAAACCGGCCCACCGAAACAATGACATCTTTTTCTTCATATTTCCCCAGGTTTCGAGGAAGGTCAAATAACCGAAGAGCCTCTTCGAGTGAAATGGTTTCAATATGTTGTCCGTGCCTCAAGCTTGCAAATTGAGGTTTTTCTTCATCTGTCGATTCACCAATTTGAATAATCGGCCCGTACTTACCAATCTTAGCATACACGGGTTTCCCGGATTCCGGATCGTCTCCTAACAAGCGTGTTCCAAAATCTCTGCCCGTTTCATTTAATGTTTTCTCAACTTTTTCATGAAAGGGATAATAAAAATCTGCAATCATTTTATTCCACTCTTCTTTACCCTCAGCAATTATATCAAATTCTTCTTCTACTTTTGCGGTGAAATTAAAATCCATGATCTCCTGAAAATATTTTATAAGAAAATCATTCACTACCATACCAATATCATTTGGAAATAGCTTATTTTTTTCTGTCCCGGTTATTTCTTTTAATACTTCTTCCTGTATATTATCCTGTATTAATTTAAGATGGCTGTATTCCCTTTCATTTCCCATTCTGTCTTCTTTTACTACATATCCGCGATTTTGAATTGTTGATATGGTGGGAGCATATGTAGAAGGTCGTCCTATTCCCATTTCTTCTAATTTCCTGACCAAAGAAGCCTCTGTATATCTTGGAGGATGGTGAGAAAACCGTTCAACAGCATTAATTTCTTCATATACAGGATTATCTCCTACTTTAAGGGGGGGTAAAAGGCTGCTCTTTTTTCCTCCCTCTTCTTCCATAGCTTCCTGGTATACTCTTAAAAACCCATCGAATGTTAATACTTCACCTGTAGCAACAAATTCTTTTTGTTCGTTAGAAATTGAAATTTTTGCGGTTGTTTTTTCAAGTTCAGCAGATTTCATTTGGGAAGCAATTGTTCGTTTCCATATGAGTTCATAAAGTTTTTTTTCTGCATTATTTCCACTGACCTCAGCGTTTTCAATATATGTAGGCCTTATGGCTTCATGAGCCTCCTGTGCACCTTTCGATTTTGTCTGGTACTGTCTGGTTTCAAGATATTTTGAACCAAATTCTTTATTAATATATGACCTGGCCGAATTTAAAACCATTTTAGAAAGATTAACAGAATCGGTTCTCATATAAGTGATTTTTCCGGCTTCATAGAGCCTTTGGGCAATGGTCATTGTCCTGGCAACTGAAAAACCAAGCCGTCTACTGGCTTCTTGTTGTAAGGTTGATGTTGTAAATGGTGCAGATGGATTTTTCTTTGATGGTTTTTTGGTAACGCTTTCAATCTTATATGTTGCATTTTTGCATTTTTGTAAGAACTCCAGTGCTTCTTTTTGGGTTGGAATATTTTTTTGAAGCTCAGCGACAAATTTATTTTTTTTCTTTCCATCATTTACAACAAATAACGCACGAACTTTATAAGACGACACAGGAGCGAATTGCATTATTTCCCTTTCCCGCTCAACAATAAGCCTTAATGCAACAGACTGCACCCTCCCGGCAGATAAGGATGGTTTGATTTTTCGCCAAAGAATTGGGGATAATTTAAATCCAACGATGCGGTCTAAAATTCTTCTGGCCTGTTGTGCATCCACCAAATCTTTATTTATTCCGCGAGGTTTTTCAATGGCATCAAGGATTGCATCTTTTGTTATTTCATGAAAAACGATCCGTTTAACTTTTTGAGGGTCTAATTTTAATTCCATACATAAATGCCAGGCAATAGCTTCTCCTTCACGGTCTTCATCAGAGGCCAACCAAACATCTTCTGAATTCTTACTCAATTTTTTTAGTTCGTTTACAACATTTTTTTTATCTTCGGGAACAATATATTTAGGCTCAAAATTGTTTTCTATATCAATGCTAAACTCTTTTTTAGAAAGGTCTCTGATATGTCCATAGCTTGATTTGACTAAAAAGTTTTTACCTAAAAATTTTTTAATAGTTTTGGCCTTTGCAGGTGACTCAACAATGACTAAATGTTCTTTCATAAAAATAAATATATAGTTTATTTGAAAAAATGAAATGCAAAGTATAAAAAAAATGAATAAAAACGAAAATAAACAAAAACGATACCGTACAATTTTTTGGATTTTATTTTCTATTCCCTTTTTTTTAATTATTGCCCTTTTTATCTTAATATCAACAGGTTTAATGGGGTCAATGCCTTCATTTAAGGAATTGGAAAATCCAAGCAGCAATTTAGCGTCTCAAGTGTATTCTTCAGACAATGAAGTAATTGGAATGTTTTTTATACAAAACCGAACATCCATTGATTTTAATAATTTATCTCCTAATATGGTCAATGCATTAATTGCTATAGAAGATATTCGGTTTAAAAAACACAGCGGAATAGATCCTATAGGATTAGGCAGGGTATTATTTAAAACAATATTATTAGGGAAAGGCACAGGTGGAGGAAGCACAATTACTCAACAATTAGCAAAAAATTTATTTGGCCGTGATACAACTATTTATGATTCAAAATATAGTCGGGCATACCATCTGTGCATTACAAAATTTAAGGAATGGGTTACTGCTGTAAGGCTAGAACGCAATTACACCAAAAAGGAAATTCTTGTAATGTACTTGAATACAGTTTTTTTCGGAAGTCAATCATATGGTATCAAATCAGCAGCCAATACATTTTTTAATACGACTCCCGACTCGTTAAAAATTGAAGAAGCTGCTCTATTAGCCGGGGTCGTGAAGGCTCCAACGCGATACAATCCTGTAAAGCATCCGGAAGCATCAAAATTAAGAAGGAACACTGTTTTATCTCAAATGAAAAAATATAATTTCATTACAGCATCCCAATATGATTCCTTAAAAAATCTTCCCGTCAAACTTGAATATAAGGATAGTAATCAGAATACAGGGCTCGCACCATACCTGAGAGAACATATCAGACAGGTAATGAGCGCAGATAAGCCTCACAAAAAAAATTACCAGAGGTACAGTAATTTTAGAAGAGATTCTGTTGAATGGATAACAAATCCTTTATATGGATGGCTATCTAAAAATACAAAACCTGACGGGTCACCATATAATTTATATAAAGATGGTTTGAAAATATATACTACAATAAATGCTGACATGCAAAGATATGCGCGAAAAGCTGTTGACAAGCATTTGGGGAAGAACATACAAAAAAAATTTTTTGAATCAAAAAAAGGCATGGATAATGCTCCTTTTTCGAAAGACCTTGAGGATGAGCAAGTAAAAAACATTATGGACAAGGCACTAAAAAATTCCAGAAGGTATAAATTATTAAAACAAAAAGGATTATCTCAAAAAGCCATTCGTGAAAAGTTTAAAAAACCGGTAAAAATGACTGTATTTACATATAATGGGGAAAAAGATACGGTCATGAGCCCTATGGACTCTCTTTATTATTATAAATTCATTTTGCGGGCAGGTTTTATAGCCATGAATCCTCACAATGGGCACATCAAAGCCTATGTCGGCGGGCCTATGTTTAACTATTTTAAATATGATTATGTTCATCAGACAAAAAGACAAATCGGATCCACGATTAAACCATTTCTATATACACTTGCAATGCAGGAAGGATATTCACCGTGTCATGAAGTTCCCAATGTTGCCCAAACCTTTTTGATTGGTGACTCTACATGGACACCAAAAAACGCAGGAAAGACAGGAATGGAAGGCGAAATGGTAACATTAAAATGGGGATTGGTTAACTCCGTGAACTATATTTCTGCCTGGTTGGTTAAGCAATTCAATCCCGAGTCTGTTGCCAAAATCATGAAGAAAATGGGAATAACCAGTGATATAAGGGCAGTACCCTCTATGATACTAGGAACATCTGAGATTTCTCTTTACGAAATGGTGGGGGCTTACAGCACTTTTGCAAATAAAGGAGTACATATCCGTCCTGTTTATGTAACTAAAATAGAAGATAAAAACGGCAATATATTAACTGAATTCAACCCTGTTAAAAGAGAAGGCATCGGTGAACGCACAGCTTATACCATGATTCAACTTTTACAGGATGTAGTCAATGAAGGTACGGCTATCAGGTTAAGACTAACATATGATCTGAATAACCAGATTGCAGGAAAAACAGGAACCACACAAAATCAATCAGACGGATGGTTTATGGGAATTACTCCAAATCTTGTGGGCGGCGCATGGGTTGGCGGGGAATACCGTTCTATTCAATTTGACAATATCAGTCTCGGACAGGGAGCAAATATGGCTTTACCTATCTGGGCCCTGTTTATGAAAGATGTCTATAACAATAAATCTCTGGGAATTACTCAGGGTGACACGTTCAAAAAACCTGAAGGTTTTTCCATTTCAACCGAATGCAAAAACAAACAGTCATCGGAAGAAAACAACAACTATGAAATAATTGATAGTGAATTTTAAGAACTTTTGTTTGTGCCTTTACTATCGTACCCAAACAAAAACACTGAATAGAAAAAAATAAAAAAAGCCATCCCAATTTGGGTGTCTAATGTATCATCGTTTAACATAGACAAGAATACGATAATAAAATGTATAATAAAAAAATAACGTTGATAACCATTCCAAATTTTAACCGGATAAAAAAGCATCACGATAAAACAAATCAACCCGATTGTTCCCATTGTAATCCATATCGTCAGGAATTGATTATGGCCATACACAAACTTTTCTTTATTCATTTCAGGATTGTTTTTACTGTAATATTCAGAATATTCTTTTTTAATATCTCCTACCCCGGTTCCAATAACAGGATGCTGTTTAATGATTTTCAACCCGGTTGCATAAGCCAATAAGCGTTTTGTAAGAGACCCTTTAGGATTACCGCTTTGCCTGAAATGATGAATTTCCCATGCCAGCTCATAGACCCTGGGGTATAATGTGATTTTTTTCGTGTACATTTCATGAGCCATTCCATTTTCAATTGCTTTTATATCTTCGTCAGTTAGTTTGCTCATGCCAACCGAGTCTTTATGATATCCTTTGGATGTAAGATATCTTATAAGTGTATGCCTTAGTGGCTGCCCTTTTTTATCCAGACCTTTGTAATCAATAGTACTTCTTTCGTTCCATTCTTTTCTTAACTCTTTTTCAGAAACATAACGCCAAACATAATTCCCGGACTCAACCTCTTTAGAATCCAAATCATAACGATACGGATTTCCCTGTTCTGTTAATGAAGGTAATTCTGCTACATTTACTACATCCCGCGGATAAAAATCATTATATATATGCATAAAAAAACAGATGGATCCTATAACAATACCTGTCAAAGATATTACAAGTGAAAACCCGATAGCGATCTTTTTTATTTTAAATGCAAAATAAAATCCTAATATTATTAATAGTATCCCAAATGCAACAATCCCGGTCAATGCTTTTAGCAAAAAAATAAAAAAGCTAAACCAAAAGAATAGTATAAGATATATATATCTTTCCCCTTTAAAAAAACCATTTTGCTTTTTTAAAAAAAAGTATGCACATATAAACGCTGACAATACAAGTATTAATGAAAACCTGATATGAGAAAAAAAATATGAGATGTTCCTTGTATCCTGTATGTTGTTCTCTATGATTTGGAAGAACAAGGCTCCACTAACCAATGTATGAACAAATGTCCCTGCAATAAAAAATAATAATAAAACTTTTAATTCTTTAAAATGAAGCTGTTTTGACGTGCCAATGATTACGGGAAGAAATAATAGTGGAAGCCTCAACCGTAAAACATTCAAAGCATAATTATGATTATCTGAATAAATTAATGTCAATACACATAATATATAAAAGCCCGGAAATAATAAAAGGGCTTTTCGATGGTATAAAATATTCATTTTTTCTTTAAAATTTCCTTCTAATATCCAGTTAAAGAACAAAATGAACATTGAAATGCTCAAAACATATTCGGAAAGATTCATTGCTACAGAAAAAACAATCAATGAACCAATGTATATATATATATTATATGGTGGTTTAATGAGCATTGAATTATTGATTTAATGCATATTGTTTACATTTATTCCAGTCTTCTGCATAAAAATCTTTTACATTTTTCATTTCATCATTTAATATTAATGTTTTGTCTTTAACAATTTTCGCTGGTATTAAAGATGCGGTATAAAGAAAAAAATGGTATATCAACCAATTGATTCGATGTCTGATCCATCTTTTATATTTATTTTCAATATGTTTCGTGTATCTTATATGTATTTTTCTGTTGAGTTTCCTGAGAAGTATTAATTGTTTGGTACTATATGATTTATGCGAGGCTTTCAGAGAAATTGCATGTTTATCATAAGAGGCATCCATGTATTGTACGAGCTTATCAATGAATGCATAAGGGTCTTTTTTAAGATCTTCATGAAAAAGGACCAGTGGTTTTTTCCCAAACTTGTTCTCTATGAAACGTAATTTAGGATAGAACATAAGTTCATCAATTTTCCACTTTCCTTTGTCTGCATTAACATCAATAAACTCCCTGAAGGATTTGGCTCCTCCATTTTTTATATACCGCCGGTATTGTGATGCAATCCATTGATCATGCCGTCTAAGGATAACAATAATATTTGCATGAGGGCAATACTCTGAAAACCAATTTAATTCTTTTTCCATTTGTCTGTCAAACTCACGGGAAACAAAAAATTTATCATATTCTGACCGTTCGATAATCCAGGGTGATTTTTTATACCTGGTACGTTGAATATAATATATCCCTTTTATTTTTGGAAATACTTTGTATTGAAGATAAGTTGAAGCGGTTTTTCCAAGGCCTATGTGAAAAAACACTCTTTTATTTTGATCTATCATTATTTATTAATTTATAATTTTTTGATCCGCCAAATGTGATTCCTAAACTATTTTCAATAAATGATAATGTTCTGTATAACCATTTTTCATGCTTAAACCTTTTATAGCTGTTTTTTGTTTGCTTATATTTTAGCTTGTCCTGCCAGTTAAATTTCTGTATCCATTCATTCATGACAGAAGGATGTGATCCTTTAAAGGTTCTGACATACTTCATGCTTCCATAATTAAATTCACTTTGCCCCCCTGCATGTTTTGCATTGGCTGCTTCTTTTCCTTTATGAATTGCATCCAATGCTTTATTTTTCTTTTTCATCAAGTGGGGAGGGCGAACCCATCCATAATGATAAATATGGGCAGGTATTTTTATTACGTTAAGTTTGTAAGTTCCTTTTTTTTGCCTGTAATGCAATCCGTCAAAATATGGGATTTTCCGGAATGATTGAGCTGACCTCCATGAATGGATATCATCAAAATTCCTGATGACCCTGATCTCTTTTTTATACCATCCATGAGAATAATGAAAATGATGATAATCACCCCAAAAATGATAATAATTAAATAACATTCCCTCTACCCGGTGGTCGTTTAAATACTTTTGGCATTGTTCTTTTATAACTGGCAAATCGTTTTCATGAACTACTTCATCAGCTTGTAAATAAAACAACCAGTCTCCTGTGCAATGACTCTTGGCAATATCTGTTTGATGTGCATTTTCCATTCCCCTGGGATATTTTTCCAGATCCCAAACCGTATCTATAATCTTGATTTTACGGCTATTAATACTTTCTATTTGGCTTTTAGTCGTATCATCATCATCGCAATCCCCTAAAGCAACAATAAACTCATCTACAAGGGGTAAAACGGATTGTATGGATTGTGCTATGGGATAATAAAGTTTTCCGGCATTTTTTGCCATTGTAAACCCGCTGATTCTCATATTTTTCCTCGCTCATTTATTCATTGCCGCAAAATTAGCAATTTGTTCCGTTTTATGATACAATTCTCATTTCTTTTACCATAAAAAATATCCATTAGTCGGGAGTTAGCCCAAAATGTTCGATGAGGAGACTTGCAAAGTTCAAAAAAAACGCAGTTTAGTGAAATTAACCCGGAAAATTCATGCCATTAGCTTTGTGCAGATGCAAGGTGACTAAGCCCGCAGACATAGCATTCTATTTACTCACAAAAAAATAATTTTTTAATTGTGTTCGTGAGCTAAAGGTTCAAGGACTTAGCAACGAAGCAGATGTGCAAAGATAATGGTAAGCATTACCCCAAATTTGGGTTAATTAAAAAAAGGATTGAAGAAAGCCAAGAGGTTTATTAATAGTGTTTTATGTAGATCATTATCGTTTTGCAGTGAATTTTTTCAGGTTAAAGAACCATTATGAGGCAGGTATAACAAAAAATCCGGGCTTTATAGACAGACATTAAAATAGATATGGCAGGGGACAAAAAAAATCGGGAAAATTTATAAGAAATAAATCTTCCCGTTTTATTTTTTCCCGAAACCACATTGAATAAACATGGTAACACCGAATTCATTTCATTTTTATTCTGTAAACTCTATCACGTAAGCCGAAACTATGACTTTATACTTTCTTACTATAGGAAAAACTGTTTTCTTAATTTCAACAGTTTCATTAATAACAGCTTTTGAACTACCTGTAATGTTAGCTTTTGCTAACATTTTGGTTCTTGCTTCTGCAACCATTGCGTTCCTATTAAGTCCACCAATACCAAAAACATACATTGCTTCAGATTCTCCCTGTACACTTTTTATTACATTATAATTCTTTTTAGCTAACACTACTTGTGTTGTATGTACATTTTTATTTGTTGTTAATCCTTTATGGGATGCACAACTAGATAATAACAAAACAAATCCAATTAATAACAAAACATTTTTTTTCATAATTATAAATTTAAAATTAAACATTAAAATA
>CAYMKE010000053.1:0-15695 GCA_964390955.1 uncultured Bacteroidales bacterium
AAAATAAGGATAACAGAAAACCAAGAGGTTTATTAATAGTGTTTTATGTCGATCTTTATCGTTTTGCGGTAAATTTTTCGGGATAAACAAGGGCAATGCCCTGTTGGTAACTTAACTCAACGATCAAATTTACTCTGAATGGGCAAAAGCAATTTAAGAAAATATTAAAAATAAATAACAGGATGCAATCATACAAAAAATCATTGTGATAAATAAATTATTTCGTTTAATTTTGCCATGATTACAGTCAAAATTAAATACAATGATTATAACATTTCCGGATAATACAAAAAAGGAATTTGACAAGGGGATCACTCCTGTTGAGATCGCTCAAAATATCAGTTCCCAGCTGGCAAAAGAGGTGTTAACTGCTACAGTGAATGATGAATTGTGGGATTTGACGAAGCCCATAGAACAGGATGCCCGGATTACCCTTCATAAATTTGACGAAGAAGGCAAACATGCTTTTTGGCATTCATCAGCACATCTGTTGGCAGCAGCTTTACAGGAATTGTATCCTGGAATTAAATTTGGTATCGGGCCGGCGATTGAAAACGGATTTTATTATGATGTTGACACACCAGAAGGCACAACCATCACTGAAAAAGATTTTCCTGTTATTGAACGTAAAATGCTTGAAATTGCCAGGGAAAAGCATCCGTTTGTCAGGACAGAAGTAAGTAAAGAAGAAGCACTTCAACATTATACTGACAAAGGAAACGAATACAAGGTTGAATTAATTGAAGAACTTGAAGAGGGCACCATCACATTTTATCGCATCAATGATTTCACCGACCTTTGCAAAGGCCCTCATTTACCTGATACAGGGAGCATAAAAGCTGTGAAAGTATTAAGTACAGCCGGTGCTTTTTGGAGAGGAGATGAACACAATAAACAACTCAATAGAATTTACGCGATTTCATTCCCAAAGAAGAAATTACTGGATGAATACCTTGAAAACTTAGAAAAAGCCAAAGAACGAGACCACCGGAAAATTGGTAAAGAATTAGGCCTTTTTACTTTTTCACAAAGAGTGGGGCAGGGGCTTCCATTATGGCTCCCCAAAGGAGCATTGCTTCGTGAAAAATTGGAGGGGTTCCTCAAAAAAGTCCAGTTTCAATATGGTTATGAACAAGTGATCACACCACATATTGGCCAGAAAGAGCTTTATGTTACTTCCGGGCATTATATCAAATACGGGGAAAGTTCCTTTCAGCCCATACATACACCAGATGAAAGCGAGGAGTTTTTGTTAAAACCAATGAACTGCCCGCATCATTGCGAGATATATAAATCCGCACCGCGCTCTTATAAAGACCTTCCAATACGATATGCTGAATTTGGTACGGTTTACAGGTATGAACAGAGTGGTGAATTGCATGGCCTGACACGTGTGAGAGGATTTACACAGGATGATGCCCATATTTTTTGCAGGACAGACCAGTTAAAAGATGAATTTGTTAAAGTCATTGACATTATTCTTTATATTTTTAAAGTATTAAACTTTAATGATTACCTGGTCCAAATATCATTACGCGACCCCGATAAATTTGAAAACTATATCGGCAGTGAAGAAAACTGGGAAAAAGCTGAAAATGCTATTCTTGAAGTCACGGAGAAAAAAGGATTAAAAGCAAAGGTTGAATATGGCGAAGCTGCATTTTACGGGCCCAAACTTGATTTTATGGTAAAAGATGCCCTGGGGCGGAAATGGCAGTTGGGGACCATACAGGTTGATTACAACCTTCCCGAACGATTTGATCTTGAATACAAAGGAAGTGACGATATGAAACACAGGCCGGTCATGATTCACAGGGCCCCGTTTGGATCGTTAGAGCGGTTTATTGCTGTATTAATAGAACATACAGGCGGAAAATTTCCATTATGGCTGTCTCCTGAGCAGGTAATTATATTACCAATCAGTGAAAAATTTCATAATTATGCAAAAAAAGTTGCGCAGTTGTTAGATAATTCCGATATTCGCACACAAATTGATGAACGAAGTGAAAAAATCGGGAAAAAAATACGTGACAGTGAGTTAAAGAAAATACCTTTTTTACTTATTGTTGGTGAAAAAGAAATGAATGAAAATACTGTATCAGTAAGAAAACATGGAGAAGGAGATAAAGGGCCTATGGAATTGCAGAAATTTATTAATTTTGTAACCCATGAGATTCAGGAGTCAATAGAAAACAATTAATTATTTATTTATATAAAAAAAAAGATTATCAAAAAGAAAGGAGGGTCAATTATAGGTAAGAAAAGACAATCTAGGATGGAACCGAAGCACAGGATAAACACTTGGATTAAAGCAAAAGAAGTAAGGCTGGTGGGAGACAATATCCCCAAACCCGATGTATATCCTATAGAAGAAGCTTTACGCATGGGTGATGAAATGGATTTGGATTTGGTTGAAATATCGTCTAAATCTGATCCTCCTGTTTGCAAATTGATAGATTATGATAAATATATCTATCAGGAAAAGAAAAAACAAAAAGCGAGTAAATCCAAAGCAAGCAAATTAACGACAAAAGAAATTAGATTTGGCCCGCATACAGAGGAACATGATTACAATTTCAAATTAAAACATGCTCAAAAGTTTTTAAACGAAGGTTCAAAAGTAAAAGCATATGTTTTTTTTAAAGGAAGAAGCATCGTTCATAAAGACAGCGGAGAAATATTATTATTACGCTTTGCCCAGGATTTACAAGATATTTCAAAAGTAGAACAAATGCCTAAATTGGAAGGCAAACGTATGATCCTTTTTCTTGCACCAAAATCTGTAAAAAAATAATTAATATTAGTTTAAAATTAAATATTTAATAAAATGCCAAAACAAAAAACCAAAGCAGGAGCTAAAAAACGGTTTAGCTTTACCGGATCCGGCAAAATAAAAATGAAACATGCATTTAAAAGCCATAAATTAGGCCATAAATCAAATAAACGCAAAAGGAATCTGGGCATGAAGGATACCATTTCTCCTGCAGACGAAAAAAATGTAAGAAATTTATTAGGTAAATAAATTTTATTATTTTATAAACCAGGGTGTATGAGCTGAAAGATTCAAATATTAAATTTGGACGCTTTGCATCCAAAAAATCAATTAACAATGCCACGAGCAACAAATTCAGTAGCTTCTAGAAAAAGAAGAAAAAAAATTTTAAAAGAAACAAGAGGTTTTTTTGGTGCCAGGAAAAATGTTTACACTGTTGCCAAAAATGCTTATGAAAAAAGCCTGGAATATTCCTACAGAGATCGCAGACAAAAAAAACGTGAATTCAGAAAATTATGGATACAGCGAATCAACGCGGGTGTAAGACATTATGGTTTGTCATACTCCGAATTTATTGGAAAGCTGAAGAAAGCAAATATTGATCTTAACAGGAAAACATTGGCAGAACTTGCAATGAATGACCCAAAAGCATTCGAAGCAATCGTCAAAAAAATTAAACAATGAAAATAGCATTAATCGGGTATGGTAAAATGGGGCAGGAGATCGAAAAAATTGCCGTTGAAAGAGGGCATGACATTGATCTTATTATTGATGTTGATAACAGGTCTGATTTGAATCCTGAGAATCTTAAGAGTATTGATGTTGCCATAGAATTTACAATCCCGTCTGCTGCTATTGAAAATTTTAAGGATTGCTTTACAGGCAATGTTCCGGTTGTAACCGGGACAACAGGTTGGTTAGACCGGTTTGATGAAATAAAAGCGATATGTGAAACCCGGCAAAAAGGATTGTTTTTTGCTCCGAATTTCAGCCTCGGCGTAAATGTCTTTTTTAAATTGAGTGAATATCTTGCTAAAATAATGGACCAACTGGACGATTATGAGTTGGACATCACTGAAACACACCATATTCATAAAAAAGATGCACCGAGCGGTACTGCCATTAAGCTTGCTGATGATATATTAAAGTATATCAAACGAAAAACAAGTTGGGAGCTAAGTGACAGGGAAAGAGAAGTTAAAAAGGATGCCATTAAAATTAAAGCCATCAGGGAAAATAATATTCCGGGAATCCATACCATTCATTATGAATCAATGGTAGATGATATTATAATTACACACAGCGCCAAAAACAGGAAAGGTTTTGCTCTGGGTGCAGTTTTAGCAGCAGAATTCATGAAAGGGAAGCAAGGGGTATATGATATGAATGATTTACTCCAAATATAAGTTCCATTGCTTTACAGGTCATCCAATAATGGTTAGAAAAAGAATCAGGAAATACATTCAATGTGGAATTCTACATGCAATTTATCTATTATTTGTAATATGGATTAATAATGTATGGTTATTGCTTCCATATCTTCTCATCATTGATATCTGTTTTACTAAATTCATAGACTGGTCTTTTTTAAATCATACATGGATAACCAAAAATAAAAAGATCACAGGAATAGTCACTCCGGTTGTCATCGCTTTTTTAGCTGCTTTCTTTGTAAAAACCTTTTTTATTGAACCCCATGTCATCCATTCTTCGTCAATGGAAGAATCATTATTTCCTGGTGACTTTGTTTTGGTCAACAAGGTCTCGTATGGGCCGCTAATCCGCATTACAAAAACGAATAACCCCTTTGTAAATGGGGCAAAATTATTTAAACCCCGTGAACGCCTGTATAATAACCCACGATATAAACGATTGGGTGGATTGGGAGATATTCAATACAATGATGTCATCGCATTTTATTATCCACAAGGGGATTCTGTCTTTCTGAATCATCCTTCTGTAAACTACTACTCTATCCGAAGAGAAAAAGGAGATGGGTATATTGACAGCAATGATTTTGAAGTTATTCACAAGGAGTTACATCAGAGACAAAGCTACATAAAAAGATGTGTTGGTTTACCGGGAGATACAATTGAAATAAAGCATGGAAACCTATTTGTAAACGGGGTGAAACAGAAGAAAAACCCCTCCCTTCAATTCAATTATTTAATATTAACTGACGGGAATGAAATTCCGGATTCAACACTCCAAAGTATTGAATATGCAAATCAACATATTCATAGCGCAAAAATGTCTGATGATGAATATATTTTTAGTTTAACGAAAGATGAGTTGAGTGCATTGAAAAAACATGAATACATTACTTCTACTGCTATGATAGAACACCCCCAGGCAGGCCCGTGGAGTAAACATATATTCCCTTATCATGAAAATTTTCAATGGAGCCGAGACAATTTTGGCCCTCTTTATATTCCCTCAAAAGATTCAAGTATTCAAATCACGTTTCATAATCTCCCATTATATGAACGAATTATAAACGTTTATGAAAATAATACCCTGGAGGTTAAAGATTCGGTTATTTATATTAATGGGAAACCGGCAAAGGAATATACATTCAAAATGAATTATTATTGGGGCCTCGGAGATAACAGGCATCAATCTATAGATTCAAGGCATTGGGGGGTCGTTCCTGAAAATCATATAACAGGGAAGGTATCACTGGTTTGTTTTTCTTATAAAAAGGGATTTCCAATTCATAAAAGCATTCGATGGAAAAATATTTTTAATATGGTAGAATAATTAAAATAATAAAATATAGTTTTGTATATTGAAAAATAAAAAAATAATCAAATGGATTTTAAAGAAATACTGAAAAATAAATATTTTAAATTTGGTGTAGCGGCTGTTTTATATATCTTATGGGTTATTTGGGTAGGATGGTTTGTGTTGCTACTCGGATTAGGAGTTATATTTGATATGTATATTACCCAAAAAGTAAATTGGTCGTTTTGGAAAAAAAGAAAAGGAAAAAACAGCGTATTAGTGGAATGGATTGATGCACTTATATTCGCGGTCATTGCTGTTACATTCATTAATATTTTCTTTTTTCAGAATTATAAAATTCCTACCGGATCAATGGAACAAACCTTGCTAAAAGGAGACCATCTTTTTGTAAGTAAATTGAATTACGGGCCAAGAATCCCTCAAACACCCCTGCATTTTCCTTTTGCCCAGCATACATTGCCCTTTTTAAAAGTTAAATCATATGTAGAATGGATTAAGCTACCTTATAAACGCCTCAAAGGCTTAGATAAAATTGAAAGAAATGATAATGTGGTCTTTAATTTTCCTGCAGGAGATACTGTAGTTTTGCAAAATCAGGCAACTAGTTATGAGTCAATACTAAGAGGGATGGCAATGAGCCTTAAATTTGATGACAAACAGCAGGGAAAAAAAATAAGAAGTGAAGAATATTATTTTAATAAAGCCCGGAAAATTATATGGAATCAAAATGAAATTACAGTCAGGCCAATAGACAGACGGGATAATTATATAAAACGCTGTGTAGCTGTTCCCGGAGATACTATACAGATTAAAGAAACACAGGTATATATTAATGGGAAACCACAAGAAGGGATAGAAACATTACAATTCCTTTATAATATTATTACAAATGGAACAAGATTGAATCCCAAATCACTTGAGTCAATCGGAGTGGATGTTGATGAAGTACAAGGCAGTAGTCTAAGTCAGCGCTATTTAAAATGCAATCTTACCGATCAAAATGTTGAGGACTTGAAAAAATTTAAAAACATAATTAAAATTGAAAAAAATATAGCATTAAAGGATAAAGTAAATTTCCAGGTTTTTCCTCATTCACCTAAGTATCCGTGGAACCTCGACCATTACGGGCCTTTATGGATTCCAGAAAAGGGAACTACTGTAAAACTTACACTTGATAACCTTCCTTTATACGAACGGATTATTGACATTTATGAAGTGAATGATCTTGAAGTCCGCGACAGCACTATTTATATAAATGGAGAAAGAGCAACCGAATACACGTTTACAATGGATTATTATTTTATGATGGGAGACAATCGCCATAGTTCTGCTGATTCAAGATTATGGGGATTTGTTCCTGAAAATCATATCGTAGGCCAGCCGGTTTTTATTTGGTTGTCATTGAATAAAAACAAACAGTTTTTGAATAAAATCAGATGGAACAGGATGTTTAAAGGAGCGGGCAGATAAAATTCATTGATTGAAAAATACATGCTCACCGGGATGTAATTGATTGAAAAGCTAAACTTTTTACCCCAGGAAACAAAAACACGGGAAAAATATAAATAATTGACAAGCAGGGTAATGACAAAAATTAAGAACACTAAGATTGTGGCCACAATTTCAGATTTGAATTGTGATGTGTCATTCATAAAGAGACTTTATGAAGAAGGAATGAACATTGTGAGGTTAAATACAGCTTACCAAACATTGGATTCAACACAAAAAATTGTATATAATATAAGGAAGGTATCTGATAAAATTGCAATATTACTGGATACAAAAGGGCCTGAAATAAGAACCTGCCCGGTCAATGAACGTTTTGAATTAAAAGAAGGCGATGAGATCAGGATGCAGGGGAAAGCGAATCAAGTTTCTGACACCGGATGCATTCATGTTATGTATAATGATTTTGTCCGCGATGTGCCTTCTGGTAGTAATATATTAATTGATGACGGCGATATTGAATTGGAAGTGATAAAAAAAGACCATGAGTACTTATATTGTAAAGTGCTGGATGGCGGATATATTCAATCTAAGAAAAGTGTGAATGTTCCTGATGTTTTAATGAATTTACCTTCATTAAGCCCAAAAGATAAAGATTATATCCGGTTTGCTGTAGAGAATGATCTGGACTTTATAGCTCATTCATTCGTACGTCATAAAGAAGACATATTAGAAATACAGAACATACTTGATAACAGTCAAAGCAGTATAAAAATCATCGCGAAAATTGAAAACCAGCAGGGAGTAGATAATATTGATGAAATTTTAGATCATACTTACGGAATTATGGTGGCCAGGGGAGACCTGGCGATTGAAATTCCTTATGAAAAGATACCCGTGATTCAAAGGCAATTAATCTCTAAAAGCATTGAGAAAAGAAAACCTGTAATTATTGCTACTCAAATGCTTCATTCTATGATTAACAATCCAAGGCCAACCCGTGCTGAAGTCAGTGACATCGCCAGTGCAATCTACTGCAAAGCAGATGCGATCATGTTGAGTAATGAAACAGCCAATGGACTTTACCCTGTTAATGCCGTGAAAACAATGGCCAGGGTTGCCAAAGAAGTAGAAAAAAACATAAAACCATTTCATGATATAGAAGAAGTTGTACTAAGTAATGAGATTTCTGCTTTTTTAACAAAGTCAGCAGTCAAAGCTTCCGTGAAGTTGAATGCAAAAGCTATTATTGCTGATACCCAAAGCGGCAGGACCATCCGGAACATTTCGGCTTTCAGGGGTGCAAAACCCATTTATGCACAATGTTTTGATAAAAGAGTGGTGAGAGAATTGGCTTTGAGTTATGGCGTGTTTGCAGATTATATGAAACCACGCGAAACAAATCCCGAGTTTATCACAGAGTCATTACATTTTTTAAAGGAAAACAAACATCTTGAAGATGATGATCTGGTGGTTACCGTGGCCGGAAATTTTGGAACTCATCACGGGGCATCATTCATCGAAGTTAGCACGGTAAAAAATTTGATCCAAACAAATAAAGTATCTGTCAAATCAAACTAATGCCGGGTATCAAATAATTGTCAATTCAAAGTATACGAATCACAGACAGGATTGATCGTTGCGGTTTTTTACACTCTAATGGAACATTTTATTCATGGGTTTTATCCAAAATTTAATCAGGATTTTGTATATTTCTACATTAATAAAAATTAATACAACAATTTGCCGGGTTTACACGTAAAACATGTAATGTATACCAAAACGACCGGGAATAATTATGTGATGGATTTTTTTGTTCAATTTAATTGGATGTAATTTATTGTAACTGATTTATTTACAGGAATATCGAAAATTATGAATAGAATGGGAAAAGCATATTTTGAGAATAAATACAAAGAACTCGAAAAAGAAAATCTCAGGCTTAAGAAAGAACTTCAAAAAATAAAAAAAGAACAAGCTTTAAATAACGGTTCACAAATAATGTTTTCCGATTTAGTAGATATTGATTTGATTCAAAGTTTAATAGACAAGTTTTATGAACTGACAAACATGCCTGTAAGGATTACAGATACAGCACAAAATATAATTATTCATTCAGGGAATAAAGAAATAAACAATTTCTTTCATACAAAATATCCGGTATTAAGTGAACCATTTGATAATAAAACTCCTGAACAGCATTCTGTATACAAGTGTAAATGTGGATGCTATTTGATTCAATATGATTTGATGATTTCAGGCCACTGCCTGGCAACTGTTTATATGGGCGAATTTTTATTGGAGGACAATGCACCCGGGCACGGTTATATTCAACAATTATCTGATGAATATAATATTGATAAATCATTATTATCAAAAGCAATACAATCTGTTCCCGTGTTTTCAAAACAACATTTGAATTTGATCAGGCAAGTAGTAATAACCTATTCTGAAATGTTAATTGCCCAGGGGAATTACAGCTTAGACTTGCTAAAAAGCATTGAAGATCAGGCCATCGTAACAAGAGAGCTGGCTGAACAGGAGAAAAAATACAAGCTACTCACAGAAAATGCTACCGATGTTATCTGGTCTATTGGGGTAGATTTTAAATTAGCTTATGTAAGCCCGTCCATTGAAAAGTTTGCAGGATATAAACAAGAAGAGATAACCGGTTTATCTTTAAAAAAAATATTAACGTTCGATTCATTTAAAAAGATCAAAACATTCCTGGAAGAACATAATTCATCTATTGAAAATAAAGATGCATTGGATGTTCCATATATGCTTGAATTAGAGGGGATTCATAAAGACGGAACAATAATATATTTTGAAACAACGATCAATATATTTCGCAATAACAAAAACCAGATTATTGGAATACAAGGTATTTCAAGGGATATAACCAAAAGAAAACTATCTGAAGAAAAAGAGAAGCGATATTTGAAAAGCAGCAATTTCTTGGCAACCACTGCAATGGATTTTGTAAATTTCCCGATTGATAACGATATATATCATTATATTGGTGAAAAATTATTGAAATTATTGAATAAAAAAGACGTGCTTTTAATCTATGAACTCGATAATTCAGACCATGGAGAATTGAAATATTGTTCAAAACATAATACAATTCAAAATATAACTACCAAATTCAAAGTCAATCATTTATTAAATTATAACAATGGTAAAATAACTGAACTTAAACATCATAAGGAAGTCAAAGAGATCATTCCCAATGAAATATTGAACGATTTTAAGGAATATGTTAATAATGGGAAAACATATATTAATTGTTTCCCGGCCAGAGAAAACGTATATGGATTAATGTTTGTTTTTACGGAAGGGCATACTGAATTGGAGAAACAGGAAACGATTAATGCTTTTATTACCCAGGCTTCTATTGCTATAAATAAAAGAATAGCTGAAGAACAGGCAAGATCATATATTTATCATCTTGAAACACTTTATAATACTTCAAAACAACTGATTAATCCACCGGTAAAAAATGATATATTTCAATATATTACAAAAATTATTGCCCCATTACTTCCTGAATCTTCTTTTGTTATTGCAGGATCTTATGATGCACACGGTAGATTTTTAAAAATTGAAGATGCTAAAGGAGTAAGAAAAGAAGAAAAAAATAAAATTTTATCTTTTTTTGGAAAAGAGAATATTAAAGAAATATCCATTCCTTTGGATAAAGAAAACAATGAATTTTTATGGAACATTTTGTTTTCCGGTGAATTGTGTGTTCTTGATGATTTTCCTGCATATTTAAAAGGCCTTGTTGAGAAATCGAATAAGCAATCAATGCAAAATATGGGTATAAATGATTTATTTATCATTGGTTTTACAACACAAAACAATTTGTATGGAGCGTTGGCTTTAGGATTTAAGGAATATTTCCCTCTTTCAAACAAAAAATTGATTGAAACGATCATTAAACAATTTTCATTGGTTTTTGAAAAATGGGAAACTCAGAAAGCGTTAAAAGAAAGTGAAGAAAAATTCAGAGTTGCGTTTATGACAAGCCCTGATGCATTTGTTATCAGCCGTATTAAAGATGGTGTTATCCTGGAAGTAAATGATGGATTTTATAATTTAACAGGTTTTACTCCAAACGACCTGGACAAAACAATCAATAAAGATATCTATTTGTGGAAAGACCCTAAGCAAAGAGATATTTTTATTAATAGCTTGATGAGAAATAAAATTATTACAAATTTCGAAACAAAATTCAATACCAAAAATAAACAAAGCATTACTGCACTTTTATCTGCCAACTTAATAAATATCAGAGATGAGCAATGCATATTGACCCAGGCACGAAATATTGAAGAAATTAAAAAGGTTGAATATGACCTTATCAGGGCAAAAGAAAAAGCCAAAGAATCAGACAGGCTTAAATCAGCATTTTTAGCCAATATGTCACATGAGATCAGAACACCTATGAACGGGATTATTGGCTTTAGTCAATTGTTGCAGGAACAAGATGTGCCCGAAGAAAAAAGAAACAGTTACCTGAATATTATCAAGAGCAATAGCCAGAGTTTGTTAAATATAATCAATGATATTATTGATATTTCCAAGATTGAAGCAGGACAATTGACAGTGAGGAAGTCGAATGTGAACTTAAACCAGCTAATGGATGAGATGTTGGAATTAACAAATACAGAAAAAATCAATTTTAACAAAGATGAGATTGAAGTTTTACTGTATAAAGACCTGCCTGATGATGAAAGTATGATTTTAAT
This sequence comes from uncultured Bacteroidales bacterium, assembly GCA_964390955.1. Lineage (GTDB taxonomy): Bacteria > Bacteroidota > Bacteroidia > Bacteroidales > JBBRXJ01 > CAYMKE01. Next base: position 11,719 of record CAYMKE010000053.1, read on the forward strand.
GGATGGCAAACGCTTGAAACAGATATTGACTAATTTATTAAATAATGCATTAAAATTTACCAAAAAAGGATTTATTCAATTTGGGTACCGTCTGATTAACAATGAACGGCTGCAATTTTATATTAGAGATACAGGCATTGGGATGACAAAAGAACAACAGCAAACCATTTTTGATCGCTTTAAACAGGTAGATCAGGGATTGACAAGAAATTTTGGAGGAACAGGACTGGGATTAGCTATTACAAAAGAATTGACAGAGCTCATGAATGGTGTGATCAGGGTTGAGTCAAAACCGTACCAGGGAACAGTATTTAACATCCAATTCCCTTATGAAAAGGTAACTTCTGAATCAACGAACACGTCCGAAAAAATACTGGAGAGAAATGAATATCCTGATTGGAAAACAAAAAAAATATTAATTGTTGAAGATGATGAGAACAGTGTTAATTACGTGAAAGCATTGTTAGTTAAGACAAAAGCTAATATAGTAACAAAGAGAAATGCAGAAGATGCCGTTAAATTAATTAAAAACAACCAATCATTTGATCTTATTTTAATGGATGTCCGTTTACCAAAAATGAATGGTTATCAAGCAACTAAATTAATAAAAAAGAAGAATCCCAAAATTCCGGTTATAGCAGTAACAGCATATGGAATGGAAACTGACCGGCAAAAGATTTTAGAAGAAGGATTCGATAATTACATTGCAAAACCTGTAGAACCTTACAATCTTTTAAGAATGATAAAAATGTATTTATAATATAATTATTTGTTTGGTTATGACTTTATCGTCCCAATGGAATCTTATAATATACATTCCATTTGATTGATTGGTCATATCTATTTTAATGTTTTCTCGTGGTTGTACTTGTTTTTCTAACACTCTATTTCCCATCACATTGTCTACGGTCAATAATATGTTTTTTGACTGTATCACATCCAGTCCCTGTATGAATAATACACCATTTGATGGGATTGGATAAATCACAGGGTCCGGGGTATTGATATCTTCAATCCCGGTATTTATTGTTTGAAATTTCCATGTGATTTGACGATTTTCAACACTGTCAACATTCAAAACAGTGCCAGTAGGGACAATCACCTGATATTCCCTGTTGATCTGGAAATCTTCTGTGTGATATATATTTAATGTATTGTTTAATGAATCCAATGTTGAAGAAACCCCTGCTACATGAGTGTTGTATTGATCTTTTATTACCACATTGTCAAGATTCCCTTCCCATACATCCTGGTTAAATTGTATCCATACCTCAGTATCGTTCGAGATTTCTGTGGCACCTGCTTCCGGGTTTTTGGAGGATGCAGACGGAGACATTAATTTGACTTCATATTTTTTCTTGATTTCACACCCTGCATTATCTGAAATAATCAGGGTGTAACTATCACGTGATAAACTTCCTATACCCGAAGTGGTTACCCCGTTATTCCATAAATAATCATAAGATGGGACACCTCCTTCTACAGTAACTGTTATACCTCCGTTTGAGCATGTCAGGCAAGTGGTTCCGATCACTTCCGAAGTGATATTTATAGCCGGGGGTTCTTTAATCTCAAATTGTTTTGTTTTATTACACAGGTTTTGATCTATGACTGTAACCGTGTATGTTCCAGGCGATAATTTTGAAATGGAATTGCCTGTTGAATCATTGCTCCATTGATACTGATAAGGTTTTACCCCTCCTTTAATACTATCGAAATATATTGTACCATTATTGCTGTCGTGGCAAACAACATCCTGCGCATTACCATATATTTTGATTGTATCGGGTTCATGAACATAGCAGTTACGGATAGCTGTTTCATCATCTTCGTCAGTTACTGTGATTGTATATATTCCTCCGCTCAATCCTGTCAGGTCTTCTGTAGTTGCACCATTGCTCCATTTAAATCTATACGGGGGTTCACCACCATGGGTCGTGATATCAATTGCTCCATTATTGTCTCCCGGGCATGTTATCGATGTTGTATTGGCAACTGTATAAAGGGGCGGTGTTACGCCTTCAACTTCATACGTGCCGGTATCTTTGCAGAAATTTTTATCTGTAACTGTAACAGAATAAATGCCTATATCAATAAATTCCAGATTTTGTGTTGTGTCTCCTGTATTCCAATTGTAATAAAAAGGCTCTGTCCCTCCTTCAACATCCAGGTAAATTGCTCCGTTTGATCCATTTACAACGGATACATTGATAATGGAGTCATCAATTACAATAGGGTCCGGTTGATTTAATGTGATGCTTTTTGTTTTGGTACACCCGGTACTGTCTGTAACTGTCACATGGTAAGTGCCGGCTGCAAGGCCGGATATGTTTTTAGTAGTATCATTGGTGTTCCATAAATATTGGTATGGCCCGACACCATCAAACACTGCAAGATTGATCCTTCCATTTTCATCGCCATAACAATCAGGATTGATTTTCCCTGAATACACGCGTATCTCTTCTGGTTCAGGAACATTGATTATACTCAATCCTTTTTCTCCATTTTCATCCGTTACAGTTACACTATAATCTCCTGATGAAAGATTGTTTATGGTTTGTGTAGTGTCGCCGTTACTCCAATTGAATGAATATGGTTCAGTGCCACCACTTAAAGAAAGAGATATTGCTCCGTCGCTGTCACCATAACAATCGATAGATGTTACTGTATAGCTAATATTAATTACAGAAGAAAAATTAACGACAAAATCGGTATCATTCGGACAATTATTTATATCCTTGACCGTGACATAGTATTTACCGGGTGAAATATTGGATAAATCCTCTGTTGTCTCTCCATTATCCCAGGAATAAGTGTAACCCGGAGTTCCGCCTGTAACCGTTAAATCAATGCTTCCATCCTCTTCATTAATTCCGCTCGCATCTGTAACATTACCTGATAAAGACAGAGCCGGAGGATCTGTTAGTTCATAAAATTTTGTTTTGGTACACTGTTTAGCATCTGTTACTGTAACCCTGTAAGTATCGTTATCCAATCCATAAATTTCCTGATCTGTTTTTCCATTGGACCATTTATAAGAGTATGGTCCAACGCCTCCATCTATTGAAGTGATACTAATTGCGCCATTCTTGTTACCATGACATTTTATTTCCTGAATGGTATCATTGATTATTATCTCCCCGGGATGGGGAACAATAAAATTTTTAATGATTTCACATGATTTATCATCTGTCACAGTAACTTCATAATTCCCTTCTGATAAATTATTTATATCTTGTGTGCTGGCTTCGTTGCTCCACGAATATGAATAATCCGGTACACCTCCGCTGACTGACAAGTCAATTGCCCCGTCATTACTATTATAGCATGTTGTGCTGTCTATGGAAGAGGTGATGGTAATAGCAGTGCCTGGCTGATTGATCCCATATCCTGTTGTTTTGGTGCAACCATTGCTGTCAGTTATTGTTATATAATATGATCCGGCAATGAGATTATTTATGTTTTTTGTTGTGTCCCCATTATCCCATAAATATTCTAAAGGAGGGGTTCCTCCGGTTATTGTTATATCTATTGAACCGGCAGAATCACCATGGCAATTATTATGGACAATGGTTTCACTGATATTGATTTCAGGAGGTTCAGTGACTTCTAACGTATCTGTATATGTGCTGTCATCAGCATCTGTAACGGTATATGAATACTCACCTGCACTCAATTCATGAATGCTTCCCGTCGTATCTCCATTACTCCATAGATATTCATAAGGTTCTGTACCTCCGTTAACATTTAAGCTTATTGCTCCGGTACTTCCACTGTTGCATTTGACATGAGTAATCGTATCATTTACTTGTATAGGTGCTGTATATGAATATAATAAATTAACAGCAAATAAAGTAATGCATAAAATTATGTTGTATAAAAATTTCATATGTTTATTATTAAGTTATTAAGTTATTAAGTTATTAAGTTTAGAAGTTTAGAAGTTTAGAAGTTTAGAAGTTTAGAAGTTTAGAAGT
>CAYMKE010000054.1:0-15680 GCA_964390955.1 uncultured Bacteroidales bacterium
TCCAAATCAACACAGAAAACGGGCAACAGAATATGAGACTGATTGTCCAGTAAAGTCCGCTAACTTTTAGTACCTTACCGGTAAAATTCTTGTTTGTTTTGGAAAAATTTGCCCGGTAAGGTTCTTGCTTTTAATTGATTATTTTCTGTAAGTATTGTAAATCTTGTTAACAAATATTATGAGCCAAACAACTGACTTTATAGACATGCCCAAATTCAGAGTCTTTAAAGACAAAAATATGTTGTGGAATATAATAAAATATTGAAATTTGTAGTATTGTATAAAAGAAATATTTAAGTTTATATGGAATATTTCATTATAAAAATCTATAAAATATTTATTTCTTTAAATTTAAAATGACTCTTATAAAGAATATTTTACTTTCAATACTTTTTGTGATAATTACTATAAAAGGTTCTATTGCAAACAATTCAACTATTGATTATCATAATATTATTTTTGAACACATCACACCGGAAGATGGGCTTCCTTTTCCAACCATTAATGATATTCTACAGGATGAGCAGGGGTTTATGTGGTTTGCTACTGAAAATGGCCTTTGTCGTTATGACGCATATAATTTTAAAATGTATCAGCATGATCCTTTAGATACTAATAGTTTACCAAACAACAATGTTTTATGTTTGTTAGAAGACAGGAATAATAATTTATGGATAGGGACAAGCTATGGATTATGTGTATTGAATAAACATACAGGTGAAATCACCCGGGTTTTTAATGAGCAGAAAAAAATTCATTCTTTATGGGGTAATTCTGTGCAAGACATAATACAAGATAGAGAGGGGAGTATATGGATAGGAACAAATAAAGGGTTAAATATTTATGATGAAAATTCCAGAACTATTGAGCGCTATAAATTTGATTTAAATGAATTAAAGGGAGAAAGCCAAAATATTTCTTGTAAGGTTTTATATCAGGATAATAGAAATAATATTTGGATAGGAACCTGGGAAAATGGATTGATTAAATTAGACACAGAGGAGGAAGAAATTGAACAATATTTTTTAGTTAAAAATGCGAATCCAAACCCTGTATCTATTATTTTGCAAGATAATGATGGGAATTTACAGATTGGTTATAATAATAATTATTTCTTGTTTAATATAAAAACCGAGAAAATAATTGATACATTAACGCCTTTTCAAGGGAATATTCGTTCCGGAATGATTGATGATAATAATAATTTATGGATAGGTGGAGATAAAGAAATGTTGATTTATACAGAAAAATCTTTTCATACCCCAATAAGATATGTACCGGATGATGATAATCCATATAGCATATCAGAGGGGAATATAAATAAAATGTATCAGGATAATGCCGGTAATATCTGGATTTCATCTACAGGAAAAGGGATTGATGTTCATTATAAATATGAAAATAATTTTAATCAATATTATTATGCAATAGAGGACCCTGTGCATCGTGATTATGGGAAAGAATTATTTATAGATAACAGGGGGTATTTGTGGTATGGTACATTTGGAGACGGATTACTATTGTTTGATAAAACCCTTCGATTAGTAAAACGTTTTTATCGTAATGAATTGGATAATAGAATATCTTTAGCAGGAAATTATATTTGGTGTATAAAAGAAGATAAACAAAGTAATGTTTGGTTTGGTACTGATAATGGGATATCTGTTTATAATCTGCAAAAGAATAAGTTTATTAAGACGATAAGAAAAGATGATAAGAATGAAAACACTATCACAAATAGTTTAATACTGGATATTTTGTTTGACAATGTTGGAAATATTTGGGTTGCTACTCAGGAAGGCCTTGATGTAATACCCCCGGGAACAGACAGTATCCGTCATATTACAGAAAAAGATGGTTTATGTCATTATAAAGTTATTGAAATGTGTAAGGATCAAAGTGGGAAAATATGGTTAGGAACTTATAGTGGGTTGTCATGTTATGATCCGGATAAACATAAATTCAAAAATTATGTTTATAATCCAAAAAACAAAGGTGAATTAAGTAATCAGTTAATGAATGCTATTTATCAGGATAGTGCAGGGTTTATTTGGGTGGGAACACACAATGGATTGAATAAACTAAATCCAACGACGGGCAAGGTTGAATATGTTTTTGAAAAAGACGGACTGATCAATAACCATGTAAACAATATATTTGGAGATAATAATGGGAATTTATGGGTTAACACCCCTTTGGGTATATCTAACATTAATATTAAAACCGGAAAGATTGTAAATTATGGAAGGGATGATGGATTAAAAATAAACCATACAGGAATGTATCTACATGATGATGTTTTATATTTAGCAGGAGAAAACACAGGATTTTATAAATTTAGTATTCATGAGATTAAGTTCAATCCTTTTGTTCCACCGGTTTACATTACAGAAATAAAAGTGAATGGGATACGGTTAAAAAAGAATTATAATACAAAATTATTTAAAGGCCTGCGAAATAAAGAGGAACTAAGGTTTGCACATAACCAGTCATCCTTTGAATTTAAATTTACTGCTTTAAACTTTGTTTCGTCCAATAAAAACCAATATAAATATCAATTAGAAGGATTTGATGACAGATGGATTGAATGTTCTGCACAACAGCGTTCTGCAGGATATAATAATTTGTTGCCTGGTGAATATGTTTTTAAAGTTAAAGGTTCAAATAATAATGCTGTATGGAATGAAGAGGAAGCCTCTTTTCAATTTACAATATTACCACCATGGTGGAAAACATGGTGGGCGTATCTTTTATATGTGGTAACATTCATAAGTTTTGTTTATTTATTTGTTTATATCAGGAAGAATTCAATGCAATTAAAAATTCAAAAAGAAAAAGCGAGGATGCAGCATGAAATGGATGAAATGAAATTGAATTTTTTTACTGATATATCTCATGAACTCAGGACGCCACTTTCTTTGATAAAAGGTGTTGTTGACAGGTTATTTAACATAGAGATAAAGAATATAACAAAAGATAATGTCAAAAAATATTCAGGGTTGTTAAAACGAAATACTGAGCGATTACTTATGTTGATTGATCAAATAATGGATATTCGTAAGTTAGATAATGGAAATATTTCATTAAGTGTGCAGAAAATGGAAATTGTACAATTCATTAAATATATTGTAGTGGATTTTCAGGAGACCGCTCAAGCCCAAGGGATCCGGTTCACATTTGATAATGGTTTTTCTGCCCTGGAAGGATGGATCGACAAGGATAAGATTGAAAAAATTATTTTTAATTTGTTATCGAATGCATTGAAATATACAATGAGTGACGGGACCATTAATATGAAAATTAAAACACCTGATTTGCCGTTACATGAGGATGAAAATAAAGATGATTTTATTTCAATTTATATTTTTAATTCTGGTGAACCCATCCCTGAAAATGAATTATCCCTGATTTTTGAACGATTCCATCGATTACCTGACGTTAAATACACAAATCAACAGGGGGCTGGTGTTGGATTATCATTGGTGAAAAAGCTTACAGAAATCCATAAAGGGAAAATTCATGTTAAAAGTACACCCGGAGAAGGAAATACATTTGAAATAATAATACCTGTGTCAAAACATTTTTATGATGAAAAGGAAATCAAAAAAAGTCCCGGGAAACCATTTTTATCCGGGAATGATAATTCCTTTAAATTGTTAGAAAATAAAACAACAGAACCCGGGAAAACAACTATTCGTCAAAACAAAGGAGGTAAAGGGTCCCCTGAATTATTAATTGTTGAGGATAATCAGGATGTGAGGGATTTTATCAAAATGCTTTTCAATGAAAAATTTAACATATTTGAAGCTTCTAATGGAAAAGAAGGGTTAAGAATAGCTTGCGATATTATTCCGGATATTATTATTGCCGATATTGTAATGCCTGAAATGGATGGCATTGAATTAAGCAGATTAATAAAAGATGACATTAACACATCTCATGTTCCTCTTATTTTGTTGACTGCCCGTACGCATACAGAATCTCAAATTAAAGGTTTCCGTGCAGGTGCAGATGCATACATTACAAAACCGTTTGATGAGCATATCCTTCAAACCAGGGTATATCAGCTATTGGAGTCCCGGGAGAAATTGCGTGAAAAATATGGAAAAAATTTTGCTGTACTACCCGTGAAATCAAACAAAAAACTTGAATCTGCTGATGATGATTTTTTAGAAAATGTTATTGGTGTTATAGAAGAAAATATCTCCAATGCACAATTAAATCCTGATCGTCTTGTCGAAAAATCCGGGATGTGTAAAACCAATTTTTATAAGAAATTCAAAAGCCTTACGAATTATCCTGTTAATAAGTTTATAATGGTTTATCGCTTAAAAAAAGCTGCACATTTATTACAGGAATCGAATTTATCAATTTCTGAAATTTCTTATGCAGTAGGATTTACATATATTTCACATTTCACGCGTAATTTTAAAGAACATTTTGGTAGTTCCCCGTCTGAATTCAAAAATAAAAATAATGACAAGAGTATATAAAAATGGCAGGCAACGTATAATGGATTATAAAAGAGGACATATAAAAAGATTGACGTTTGATTTTTTTAACCGGGACGTATTGTATGTTACTCCTGGCCTTCTTGGTAAAATATTGGTCAGGGTGTTTGATGACGGAAGAGTTGAACAGTACAAGATTACGGAATTGGAAGCATACCGGGGAGAAGAGGATCTGGCATGTCATGTGAGCAAAGGCAAAACTTCACGGAATAAGGTAATGTATGGCCAGGCGGGATTAATATATGTATACCTTGTATATGGTATGCATTGGATGTTTAATGTTGTTGTTAATGAAGTGGATATACCACAAGCAATTCTTGTCAGGGGATTAGAAAATTTGAATGGCCCGGGCAGGCTCACCAAAAAGTTAAACATTGATGCCGGTTTTTATGGAGAAGATATCTGTAACTCATCACGAATATATGTGCTGAATGCACCGGATGTTAAGCATTATGAACAAAAACCCAGGATTGGTATTGACTATGCAGGGGATTTATGGAAAAATAAACCCTGGAGGTATATTTTAGAAGATAATAGATAGTTTATAATAATATTTATTTGAGAATTTCAAATGAAACCGTTACTTTTATAAAAAAATAAACATATGAACCATTCTTATAAATTTGAGACATTGCAATTGCATGCCGGACATAAGGTTGATGAAGACACCCATTCCCGGGCTGTTCCTATATATCAAACAAGCTCATTTTTATTTAATGATGCCTCTCATGCAGCGAATCTTTTTCAATTAAAAGAATTTGGAAATATATACAGCCGGATCATGAATCCTACTGTTGATGTTTTTGAAAAAAGAATTGCTGCACTTGAAGGAGGGGTGGGGTCACTTGCTACATCATCCGGGCAATCTGCACAATTTATCGCATTGGCTACTTTGGCCGGAAGCGGAGACAATATTGTGTCGTCTCCTTATTTGTACGGGGGGACCTATAATCAGTTTAAAGTACAGTTTAAAAAAATCGGTATTGATGTAAGGTTTTCCAAAAATTTGGAACCAAAGGAAATAGAAAAGCATATTGATAACAATACAAAAGCTATATATGTTGAAACCATTGGCAATCCTGCATTTGCAGTGCCTGATTTCAGCGCCGTTTCTGAGATTGCCCAAAAAAATGGTATTCCGTTGATAGCAGACAATACGTTTGCCGGTGCCGGCTATTTGTGCCGTCCAATTGAACATGGAGCAAATATTGTTGTAGAGTCTGCTACAAAATGGATTGGCGGGCATGGCACTTCAATAGGAGGAGTGATTACAGATGGGGGTAATTTTAATTGGAATAATGGAAAATTTCCTCAATTTACAGAACCTTCTGAGGGATATCATGGATTGGTTTTTTGGGATCAATTCGGGGCATCTTCTCCTTTTGGGAATATTGCATTTATTGTTAAAGCAAGAGTTGAAATTTTAAGAGATTATGGAAATGCAATGAGTCCTTTCAATGCTTTTTTGTTTTTGCAGGGTTTGGAAACCCTTTCATTGAGGATGCAAAGGCATGCAGAAAACACACTTCATATATCACAATGGTTGGAGCAGCAAGAGTGGGTAGAGAAAGTAAACTATCCCGGGCTTACTTCAAGCCCTTATCATGAAATTGCTGCCAGATACCTTCAAAATGGCTATGGTGGGGTATTAACCTTTACAATAAAAGGAGGAAAAAAGAAAGCACGCGATGTTGTCAATAATGTAAAGTTGATAAGCCATCTTGCAAATATTGGCGATGCAAAAACGTTGATTATACATCCTTCCTCAACCACTCATGATCAGCTGACAGAAGAAGAGCAAATTGCTGCAGGCATTGATCCTGCAATGCTTCGTTTATCCGTTGGATTGGAACATACAGATGATATTAAAAATGATTTGCTTCAGGCATGGAATGCATGACACGAACAAAGTATTCAGAGAATATAAGAAAAGTGTAAATATGGTTTTCACTAAATTGAAATAAAAAATATGGCCATTCATATTTTAGAGCAAACTTTGGTAATTACAGGATTTGTATTATCAATGATGTTGATCATTGAATATATTAATGTACAGACAAAAGGCTTGTGGATTAAAGGATTGAAAAAGTCCGGGTGGCTTCAATTATTAATTGCATCTGCTTTGGGGGTTATCCCGGGTTGTTTGGGAGCATATGCTGTAGTTTCAATGTACACCCATAATGTAATTGGTTTTGGAGCACTTGTTGCATCAATGATTGCTACTTCCGGTGATGAAGCGTTTATTATGTTTTCTATGATGCCCGGAACAGCACTAAAAATTACCATAATACTTTTTGTAGTTGGAATGATTACAGGAGGTATTATTCATTTTTTCACGAAGAAGAAAACATTCCAACCGACAAATTTTGCTTATCCTCTTCATGAAGAGCATAGCGAATGCAATTGTTTTGCATGGAAAGATATTCCCGGTTATTTTAAACACATTACTTTTCAGCGTGCTGTTTTGTTGTTTTTTATGGCATTGTTTGCATTTCTGATTGGTACGGAATCTATTGCAGGCCACGATCATGGTGAATCCGGGCATTATTTAATGATCACTTTATTGGTTGTTATATGCATAGCAATTTTTATTATTGCTACAGTCCCCGAACATTTTCTTGAAGCTCATATTTGGGAACATATTATCAAAAAGCATTTTATACAAATTTTTCTTTGGATATTTGGAATTTTACTGGCATTACATTTTCTTTTAGATGCAATAGATATTGAGCAATGGATACAAAACAATCAGCTCCCTTTATTGGTAATAGCTGTATTAATCGGTATTATTCCACAATCAGGCCCCCATTTAATTTTTGTTACGTTATTTATTAGCGGACATTTACCTTTAAGTATCCTTTTAGCGAATTCTGTTGTTCAGGATGGACATGCTTCTTTGCCCCTGCTCGCTGAATCTAAAAAAAGCTTTTTATTCGTAAAGATTATCAATATTATTATCGGAATGATTATTGGATTAATGGGTGTGTTGGGAGGATGGTAACAGGAAATGAGAGTTGATTTTTTATTTCTGAATAAATAATTACATTTACATTTAGAAATCTAAATTATACCAAAATATGGAAAAAGAAATTAAGCTTGATGATCTGGATAAAAAAATTATTTCTTTGATCTCTAAAGATGCACGTATTCCATTTCTTGAAGTTGCAAGAGAATGTAATGTATCCGGAGCAGCTATTCATCAAAGGATTCAGCGGTTAACCAAACTTGGTATTATCGCCGGATCAGAATATTTAATTAATCATCATAAAATTGGATATCATACAAGAGCATATATCGGTGTGTTTTTGGATAAAGCATCTATGTATGAAGATGTTGCGAAAGATTTGGAGGAAATACCAGAAATTACCGAATGTCATTATACTACAGGGAATTATTCCATTTTCATTAAAATTTTTGCTAAAAATAATGAGCATTTAAAAACCATTTTGATTGAAAAATTGCAATCAATAAAAGGTATTGCACGAACAGAAACGTTTATTTCTTTAGAAGAACGATTTAAAAGACAGTTGCCCGTGATTGATGTATAAAGGAGAGCCCGGGTTTAATATTGTCTTTGTCTTACTGCTTCATACATAATCACGGAAGCAGCAACAGAAACATTCAACGATTTTATATTTCCAATTAATGGAATTTTGACTATTTCGTCTGACATTTCCAATATGTCATTTGAAATTCCTTTTTCTTCATTTCCCATAATCAATAAAAAAGGAACCGTGTAATCAGATTGATATATACTTGATGATGCTTTTTCGGATGCACATATAATATGTAGTCCGCTGTTTTTTAAGAATGTTATGGTTTTTTTAATATTAAAACTTCTGCAGACAGGAATGTGCTGCAGTGCACCTGCAGATGTTTTGACAGCATCTGCATTGATTTGAGCAGATCCTTTCCCGGGAATGATTATGCCATGCGCCCCGGAGCACTCAGCAGTTCTGGCTATAGCTCCAATGTTTCTTACGTCTGTTATACCGTCTAAAAAAAGGAAAAAAGGATCTTGTCCTTTTTCATAAATGCCCGGCAATAAGAGCTCAATATTTTGATACGTGATCAATGAAACGAGAGCAATAACTCCCTGATGGTTTTTATTACCCGATAATTTTTGAAGTTTAACAGGTGGAACCACTTGTAACGGGATTGATTTTTCTTTTGCTAATATATATATATCAGATGAGATATTGTTTCGCAATCCGGATTTCATATAAATTTTTTCAATGCTTTTGCCGCTATTCATTGCTTCAATGACAGGCCTGATTCCGTATATATACAGGTCTTTTTCTCTTTTGGGGCGTTTATAATTTCCGGGGATTGTCAACTCGATTTATTTTTAAATGGTCAAACTCTAACACCGACGACTAAGATATCATCAATTTGTGAATAGTCACCTTTCCATTCTTTCATTGTTTGGTCAAGGATTTGATATTGTTCTTTCATGGGTTTATTATGAATAGTCAGAAGCATTTCTTTAAACCGTTTTTTAAAGAATTTTTTGCCTTTATCACCACCAAACTGGTCTACATAACCATCAGAAAAAATATATAAGCAATCGCCTCTTTGTGCTTTGATTTCATGATTAGTGAAATAATCATTTTTTTCATGATAAATCCCAATTGGCATTTTATCTCCCTTATATTCAAATAGTTCTCCGTTTCTTATCATGATTAACGGATTATAAGCTCCTGAAAAATGTAGTGTGTTTGTCTCGTGGTCTAAAATACACAGTGCAATATCCATTCCATCTTGTGCTTCACCGGATTTACCCGTTTGATGTAGAGAATCGACCACATATTTTCTCAATTCATTTAAAATATCATTTGCCTTAATATTTTTGTGTTTGTTTACAATTTCATTCATAAATGCAATTCCCAGCATGCTCATAAAAGCTCCGGGAACACCATGCCCTGTGCAATCAGCAGCAGTAAAATACGTTTTATTATCTTTTGTATTCAGCCAGTAAAAATCACCGCTAACAATATCTCTGGGTTTGAAATAAATAAAATGATCAGGGAGCCTGTCATTAAGAATATCTTCGGGTGGAATGATGGCTTTTTGTATGCGGCTGGCGTATTGGATACTGTCTGTTATTTCTTGTTTTTGTCTGAATATCTGATCTCTTTGTTGGCTGATCTCTACATTTTGTTCTTCTAATAATATATTGGCTTTTCGTTTATCATTGTATTGTTTAAACAGGAGCAAAGAAAATATAAGGATCAGCATTAATCCACCCATGGCTGAATAAATTAATACCCGCTGACGTTTATTTTCGGCTTCCTGGCGTTTATTTTTTTCATTTAAGTATTTGATGCGCTCTTCTTTTTTCTCAGTTTGGTATTTTGTCCTTTGTTCTTCTATGGTTTCCAGGTATTTATCTTTTAAAGTAGAATCTTTTAATTGAGAATAATTTTTGTAATAATCAAGCGCTTTGTTATTGTTTCCGATTTTTGCATACAGTTCTGAAAGTTGTTTATATGTATCTAACAGTTCTTTGGGAAGATCCATTTCTTTAAATAATTTAAGCGCTTCTTTAAAATAACTGAGCGCTTTAGGGTACTCCTCTGTTTTCATATAGATTTGGCCGATTTGCATTTGGGATAAAGCAATTTCTTTTTTGTCTTTTAGTTCTTTGAAAGTTTGTAAAGCATTGAAAATATATTTTTTGGCAAGTGAATATTGCTTGTTTTCTAAGTATATGGCACCCATATTGGTTTGAGATTTTGCAATCGTTGTTTTATTGTTTATTTTTTTTGCATGGTCTAATGCTAATTTAAAATTTTCAAGGGCCTTTGGATACTGTTTTTGTTTTTGATATATGATGCCTATACTATTTAACAAATTGGCCATATTTGTTGTGTCATTAATGCTTTTAAATAACTTATATCCACGTTTATAATAATCCAGGGCCTTGTCAATATCAACTTCAAAATAAAAATATACATTTCCAATATTGCTTACTGATCGGGCCATCCCTAAGGTGTCTTGTCTGTGTTCCTGTATTTTTAGGGTGTTTTGATAATTTTCAATGGCTTTTTCATATTTGCCCCAATTTTTATAGATCACACCCATATTATTATATAAAGTAGCCAGGTCTTCTTTGTCACCTGTTTTTTTTAGAATTCCTAATTGTTGACTCCAATGATCTAATGCTTTTTTATAAAATCCTTTTCGGTAATAATATAAACCCAGATGTTGTAAAGCTGTTGCCTCCATTTCCAGGTTTTCTAATTCCCTGGAAAGTAATAATGTTTTTTCGGAGTATTCTTTAAATTTATCATAATTTTCTAAATAGTAATAAATAATTTCCATACTATTATAGGCCTTGAGGATTTCCTTCCTGGAATTGACTTTTTTAGCAAATTCTATTGCATTTTTATGATTTTTTAAAGAACTCAAATAGTCTTTTTCTTCACGATAAATAAACCCGATCCTGTTATACGCTTTGGCTGCCTGTTCATGATTTTTTGTCTCTTTGGCAAGTGTAAGAGCTTTTTGCGCATGGGTTAAAGAATATTGTATTTTATTTTCATTATAATATTCCCTGGCCAAATAATTATGAATAGCCGGTTTTTGTTGTTTATCTGATTGAAGCAAAACATTTTTAATGCTGTCATAGTTTACTTCTTGGCCAGCAGTTATGTTAGGGAATACAAGGTATAATAAAATCAGGCTTGTATATAAATAATATAGCTTCTTAAGCATTTTCATAATTCAAAAATAATAAAAATTTAGTCTTTTTAATCTATCTTTTAATTATTAATTTTCTGCTTACTTCATATTATATGTTCGCTCTATTCTAAAAACACAATTCTTTCAATTTATCAATCATTTATTAGGATAGAGCCTATATGTTTTATAGCAAAATAATAATGTACAAAAAATCATCAGTGCTTGTAATTTTCATTTTTTAGTGTTAATTTAGTACATTAATACAAACACTAAATTAAAAAACTTAAGGTGTATGAAACAAATAATTATTTCCATCCCATTTATCCTTTTTATGATTTCATGTAGTATGTTTAAAAAAACAACACCGGATATATCTGCTGAACGGTTGGATTCAGTTATGGATAAACGAAACGGGCATGTATACAAAACAGTAAAAATACTTGACCAGTGGTGGATGATGGAGAACTTAAATGTTGGAAAAAGAATAGATGGAGATGAAGAACAAACAAATAATGATGTGATAGAAAAGTTTTGTTATAAAAACGATAGTTTGAATTGTCAGAAATACGGCGGGCTTTATCAATGGAAGGAAGTAATGCAATATCAATCCAATGATGAAGATACAATATTTAAAGGTATTTGTCCTGATGGATGGCATGTTCCGACAGATAAAGAATGGATGGAAATGGAAATATGGCTTGGGATGCATAATACACAGGCCGACGATATTGGGTTCCGGGGAATTACTGAAGGAGATAAATTAAAGGTGACTGAAAAATGCAACCAGGGAAAGCATTGTAATATGTCAGGTTTTAGCGCTTTGATGGGAGGGCGGAGAGATCATAAAGGATATTTTTTGGGAATCAATGTAACGGCCAATTTCTGGACAGCTACATCAACGGATGAAAATCAAGCATGGTTCCGGCAATTATCCAATAGTTCGCCCCAGGTAAAACGGGATAAAGCAAAACAATCATCAGCATATTATGTTCGTTGTGTTAAGAATGAATAAAAATATACACATATTAACATAAGTGCATTTTTCATTTGATAATACAATAATTATTTCATAAATTTGTTGATTATATATAATATCCATAATTAGAAAAGACTATCCATATGAGCAAAAATAACCGTTTCGTGAAGCAATTTATATATCCCTCAATATTTATCTTTTTAGCTTTTACCATAGATGTCCGGGAAAAGGAAAAAGAAACAGAGGAGGAAAAAGTCAAATGGTATTCCATCCAGGAAGCACTTGAATTGCACAAAGAAACCCCCAAAAAAATATTTATAGATATTTATACAGATTGGTGTGGATGGTGCAAAAAAATGGATGCAACCACGTTTTCTAACCCTGTTATTGCAGAATATCTGAATACATATTTTTATCCTGTAAAATTTAATGCTGAATCCAAAGAATCTTTAACGATTGGAGATAAAACATTTGTTAATAAAGGGGAGGGGAGTCGTCCGACACATGAATTTGCAATCGCTTTATTGAACGGCCAAATGTCATATCCTGCTTTTGCTTTTCTGGATGAAAATTTAAAACCTCTTATTTCTCCTTTAAAGGGATATCAATCGGCATATAATGTTGAGCCCATCTTGTATTATCTTGGAAATGAGATATACAAAGAAAAAAAATATCCTGAGTTTGTGAATGATTATGAGAGAAGAGTAAAAAATAATTAGTGTTTGTCCATAATGTCCGACTTCTTCGTTATGCTCGATGGAAAAACAATCCATCTTCGCGAGCCTTGAATTCGGACTTTATAGCCTGGAACTGACATTATGGACAAATGCAGTTTAATAAATGTTATTTACATATTAAGGGACAGTAAACAGGTGCTATACGTCCATATTGATGAATTAAAAGATTTTTTTCGAACAGTAATTGCTTTTTATATTTTATCATCACTTTTGCGTTAACCGGGTATCTTGTATAAAGAATATTTTTCTTTTCATTTCCTTTTACATCTGTTTTATTATTGACTTGCTCGTTGGGAATTATAATCATCCAAACAGGTCTTCCTTTCTTTTTTTCTTTAGAATGAATACCATCTTTCTCTGAAAAATAAAACAATAAAGTTGTGTCCGGCGTAGTAGAATTTTTCGGGATAATTTCATAATCATATGTATTGATATAATCAATTTTTTGTCCTGTAAACAAGTTCAGATATTTTTTTTCAATTTGTTTGATTTCATTTAAAGCAAGTTTTAAGGTATGTGGATTTTTATTTCCATCATCAAAATCAGTGATCAATTCAATGCGCTTTTGTCTGAGTTTTTTTAAAAAATCAGCAATTTCTTTGGCTTGTGCTTCCCGGTCTTTTTCAACCCATTTTTTTCTGTAAATCGGGATCCTTATAAATACAGAATCTTTTAATAATGTTTTGTATAATGTATCGGTTGTTAAATATAATTTATCTGATAAAAAGATAGGATTATGATGCAATGAGGTATCTGTGGATTGATAAAATCGCCCGGGTTCTTTATTGCAAACCGGGTTAGCATCCGGGAAATTTAACATCCACCCCTGGTTTGTTTTGATAATAGTATTGTTTTCAAGACAGGCTGTATTTTTCTTTGTCTTCATAAAATAACGTTGTTCAGGATTAGGCTTTGAACAACCTTCTATGCTTATGTTTCGGATCATGCTATTCTGAATGTTTTGAGCATGAATGTTTTCAATACCAAGATATTTTTGGGAATAATCTGCAAAGGGCCCGCTTTTTATAGTGGTATGTTTAATGTCGAATTGTATTTTTAACGATGTTTGGGGTAATGAATAGACGATTCCACATTTTTTTATTCGTGCAGTATCAGAAAGCGGGATAACAGAAACTTTTTTTGCACAGCTGTTGAAAACAAATACAGGTAGAAGTATAAAAGCAATTAAACACATCGTTAGTATAAAAGAAAATAAGAAAGCCAGGTTTGTTTTTTTCATGATGAAAAATAGTTTAATGAATACATGTCTGGTCAGTATCCGGGAGTTGTATTTTTTGGAAAGCATCGCCTATGTGGTCAATAATATCACCTGCGATCATGGCTTGTTCACCCATTTTACAGCATGCAAGGTCACCGGCACTGCCATGTAGGTATACCCCCAGGATGCTTGCTTGTAAGGGAGAATAGCTTTGAGCAAGGAATGACAGGATCATTCCGGTTAATACATCTCCGCTCCCTGCGGTTGCCATACCCGGGTTTCCGGTGGAATTAAAATGACAATTTCCATGAGGGTCAATAACGCAGGTGTTTGCACCTTTTAAAACAAGTACAATATTGTATTTTTGGGCAAATTCTTGTGCGCATTTTAACCTTTCAAAGTCTGAACCGGATTTCCCGGCTAACCGCTCAAATTCTTTTGGATGTGGAGTCAGTATGGTATTGTGCGGAAGCTTATTTAACCATGGTTTGTTTTGTGATAAAATATTCAATCCATCGGCATCTATTACCAAAGGAATATTAATTTCATGCACCAGTGTTCTAAACGCGTTTTGTGTTGTATCTTCCATCCCAATTCCAGGCCCAATGCCAATTGCATTATATATTGACAGATCAGGAATATGACTGAATAGTTTTTCATTTTCATCAATGCTTACCATACTTTCGGGCAAGGCAGTTTGTAATATTTCACAGCCGAATTTAGGGACATGGCAGGTATGTAAACCCACCCCGCTTCTTAAACATGCCGCGGAAGACATTACTGCTGCTCCCATTTTCCCATAACTTCCCGAAATTAAAAGAGAATGCCCATAAGTTCCTTTGTGAGAGTGCTTTGTTCGTTTTTTTATAATAGGTTTAATGTCATCTTTTGTCGTAAAAAAATAGGTTGTTTTAGTATCTTTAATTTTTTGTGAATCCAAGCCAATGGGGAGAATATGAAATGTACCTGTAAATTTTTCATTTTCCCTGAAAAAGAAAGATAATTTTGGAAATTGCAATGTAAGGGTGTAATCAGCTTGAATAATATGGTCGAAATTGTTTTGGTCATTGTTTTCACCAAACAATCCAGAAGGGATATCAATAGAAATAGTGGTTGCTTGTGAATCGTTAATGTGTTTTATTATGTTGGCAGGCAGTCCTTCAACAGGCCTGGTTAAACCGGAACCAAATATGCCGTCAATAATAATGTCATCATGATGAATGATTGGGAATTCGTTTTCACTTTCAATATTGTGCAAAGGAATTTGTGGTATTTGTTTCAACCGGGTATAATTGATTTGGGCATCAGCAGATATTTTATTCGTGAATTTTACAAACCATACATGAACTTGATATCCTTCATTGAACAATAAACGCGATAGTGCCAGTGCATCACCCCCATTATTTCCCGGACCGGCAATGATGGTGAGTTTTTTAGTAATATCAATATTATGACAAATCCATGATTTTAATTGATTGGCTGCCCGTTCCATTAAATTTACCGAATGTATGGGCTCGTTTTCAATTGTAAACTTATCAATATCTTTAATCTGA
>CAYMKE010000055.1:0-15596 GCA_964390955.1 uncultured Bacteroidales bacterium
GGTTTATTAATAGTGTTTTATATCGATCTTTATCGTTTTGCGGTGAATTTTTCGGCTTAAAAACATCACAATATTATGAGGTAAGCAAACGGCAATTTTCTTATGCCGGGGCCGTTCTCACGTTTGACCTTGACTCCAAAGAATCTGGCTACCGCTTTATGAACAAGCTCAACATCATCCGCAAAGCAACCAATCTGAATGACAACAAGACCCCCGTCATTCATCCTTCTTCAACCATTTTTTGCGAATTCGACCCCCAAACAAAACACCAATTGAGTGTTCGTGATACCATGATACGCTTGGCTGTTGGAATTGAAGATATTCAGGATTTAAAAGATGATATTGCGAATGGGTTTACCATATATTAGAAAAAAAGACTGTGCGAATTCAAAAAAAGTTGTAACTTTGCTATTGATTGAAATTTGATAATATGGCAGAGTTTAAAGAAAAATACATAAATCCATTTACCGACTACGGCTTTAAAAGACTTTTTGGAGAAGAACCAAATAAGGATTTATTATTGGACTTTTTGAATGAACTTCTAAAAGAAAAAGAAGGAACAATTACGGAACTGTCATATCTGCCTAACGAAAAACTACCAATATCGGTTGGCGACAGACGAGCAATTTTTGATATTTATTGCACCAATGAAAAAGGCGAGCAGTTTATTGTAGAAATGCAAAAAGCCGAGCAGAAATTTTTCAAAGACAGAACAATTTTTTACTCAACCTTTCCAATTCAGGAACAAGCAAGAAACAAAGACAGATTTTGGAACTTTGAATTAAAAGCGGTTTACACTATAGGCATTTTGGACTTTGTTTTCGAAGAAAGCGAAGCGGACAAATACCGCCACGATGTAAAATTAACCGAACAAGAAACCCACAAGGTGTTTTATGACAAATTAAATTATATCTATCTTGAAATGCCCAAATTTGACAAGACAGAAAAAGAATTGGAGTCGCATTTTGATAAGTGGATGTATGTTTTAAAAAATCTTCCAAAACTTGATAGGATACCGGTAGAATTGAAAGAAAAAATATTTTTAAAACTTTTTGACGCGGCTGAAATAGCAAAGCTAAAACCAGACGAGTATAAACAGTATGAAGCAAGTGTGAATGCTTATCGGGATATTTTTAATATCAAAAGTACTTACCTTGAAAAAGGAAAGATTGAAGGAAAGATTGAAGTTGCTAAAAATCTATTACAAAATGGTGTAGATATTGAGGTAATTATAAAATCAACAGGCTTAACAGAACAAGAAATTAACGAATTGAAATAATAACAAATGGTAACATCGTTGGGTTGAGGGGGCAGAATTTAATTCTTGAATAATGTGATTACTTTTACATCATCTTCTATGTAGTCAAAAAATTCTTCTAAGTTCTGTACATACATCATAATGTAAAAGATTATTAAAAAATTGATCATTTTTATATTTTTTTATATTTTTGTTAAAACTATCAATGCATTGTAATTTATAACACACACAGGATGGTTATAAAAAAGGCTTTTGTGTATAAGGTATATAGGTTGTATAGGGAGAGCGTCACACTCATCTCTCAAATCGTACGTGCCTATTTTCAAACTTAATAACTCAATTAACTTAGTAACTTAATTATGATGAAAAAAGCCTTACTTTTATATTTCATGGCAATTTGCATGCTAAGCAAATCTCAGGACGCTTACCTGTCACATCATGAATCAGCTCCCTTATCTCTTAATCCGGCGCTTACAGGAATGTATTTTGGCGACAACAATGATTACCGTATAGGGGTTAATTATTCATCACAGGCCCTGGGCTCATTTTCTAACGGCTTCACAACTGCTGCGGTCAGTTATGATAAAAAAATAAACAGGTTTGGTATTGGTGCTTTCATTATTAATAATTATTCCGGTGCAACACATTACAACAGGATAAATGCTTTTTTATCCGGCGCTTATGAGATCGCCATTGACCCAACATACAGGCATAATCTTGTAACCGGCATTCAACTCGGGATTTTTCATCATGCTATCAATACACAGGAACTTACATTTGGGAATCAATACAACCCTGCAACAGGAGGCTTCGACATTCACAAAGAGGCCGGTGAATCATTTGAAAAAACAAACATAACGAAAATCGAAGCCGGTATTGGTTCCCATTATTATTTTCACGACAGAGAAACCTTCCTGAATCCAACTATAGGATTCTCTGTTAAACACTTAGCCAATCTTGATGTTTCATTTTATCAGACAAGAAACCAATACTACCCGATGAGGTTTACCGTTTACAGCACATGGGGCATGAATCTGACCCCTTTCTTCCAGTTGCAGCCCAAAACTTTTTTCCTGATCCAGGCCAATGACATTTTTTTTGATGCAGGCCTTTTTTCAAATATATTAATGCGGGAATCAGGAAATGAATACATAATTGGTGTACTTTATAATTGTTATCATGAAATGGCTGTACATACAGGAATCAAATTCAACAACAACATTTTCAGAATCAGTTATGGATTTAACTCTCCTGCCGGAAATTTTTATTCAGGCATAAGCAATGTATTCGAATTTTCTATAATTTTCACCCGTAAAACAAATACCAGTTCATCATTCCCTTTAAACGAATCATTATAATAATGAACATGGTTAAAAGAATTTAAACAATTCGAATAATGCATTAATAATTCACCATTTTTTAATAATTTTGAAAATTATATTTTTCTATCATTATCTGAATATATTGTAGAATTATATAATAAATATATATATATCCGTTCTTTATGAATGATTAAGATGGTATAAATAAATACTCAAAAAAATAGACTTTAAAACGAGAAATAAAATGAAAGTGTTTCAAAAAGCGCTTTTTATAGTTGTATGTTTCATGTGTATTGAAAGCATTGCATCGGCACAAATCATTGCTGAAAATGCAGATACAACCCTGCCTGCAAAGTACAGCAAGGTTTTATTTTCCACAAAACGCGCAATCAATACCAACGACACTATATTTATAGAGGGGCGTACAGCCTATACAAACATTGATACAGGAACAAACCATTTCACATTAATTGAAGATTCATTATATACAGCTACAACATCTTATTATACTCTTGATACAAACCGTATATACCCCCCCCCCGTCAATGCTGTTTATTATTTTGACAATACAAATGATACAACATACTTTTATAAAGCAATTGACAGTTTATATGCCCATAAAATTCACATCTACAATTTACCCGCAGATGCTTCTCAACCAAACATCGGCTCATTAACAGCACTTTTTCCTTCGGATACAGGGACAGCTGATTTCACCTGGATGAAATACAACCAGGGCAATTATGATACCATCAAAACAGAATACGGATTAAGCGAGTCTGCCATTGATAGTTTAAGCACTGGCGGGTATAAAGTAAATATTACCAATGCACCTGTTCATGATACTTCATTTTTTGCATGGGTCTTTGTCAATGATCTGTACCTCAGCCTGGATACCATCAAAAAAAATCTGACTGACACACTTTCCGAAAATCAATACAACTGTGATTTCATCACATTAAACAGTGTATTCAAAACAGATACATTGCAATACTATGATATATATAAAGATTCTCTGATATATCTTCCAAACTCAATTGACCTTTTGGAATGGTCTTCTGACAATAACGATTTCACAATCCCCAACGCCCAAAATCAACGGGTATTTATACAAAAAAAACCATTTCCTTACAAAGACACATGGTTTTATTTTGACATTACAGATCAATATGGGTGTGAACGTCAGGACAAAGTATTTTTTAAAGCCATTCATACAAAAGCAAAAATTCTTGCTTATTACAGGGAGAGCGAACCCATTGCCGAATATAATGACAAACAAAACAGGTATGCAAAATATGAAAATTCGGGAGATACATTAAAAGGAGCATCTCCTTTAAAAGTAATCCTTATAGACTCTTCAAAAAATGCAGTTAAATGGTCATGGACATTTAATGATCCTTATTTTGTATCAAACACAGATGCTGAAATAGGCCCCACAAACGTCCGGTATGACACATCCCACATCTTTTATGTTCCTGATCACTACGCGTTAACGCTTGAATCTGAAAGTTGGTATGAATGTATTGATGTGGATACCCTGAACATTGTCGTAAGAAAATCCAAATTAGAAGCACCCAATTTTTTCTCACCACACAATAAAGATGGCGTTAATGACTATTTCCGTGTATACAGCCCGTCAATACGAAATATCGAAATTGTAATCTTTAACCGATGGGGTGATAAAGTATATGATTATAGCGGAGGAATTGAAAATTGGAATGGATGGAACGGAAAAATAAAAAACTCCGACAGAGATGCACCGGCAGGAGTTTATTTTTATGTCATTAATGCATTGGGATGGGAAAAAAATCCCCCAAAAAAATTTAGCGGAGAAAAATATACAGGAACTATCCATTTATATGAATAACAAATGTATTTTTTATTACTTTTGTCACACTAAGTAATATACATACACAATAATCTAACAGCATCAACAAAAAGTGGAAACAACTAAAAAAAAATTTCTCCTTATAAGATTTAGTTCTATCGGGGATATTGTCCTCACGACACCGATCATAAGGTGTTTAAAACAACAATACAATGGTGCAGAAATACACTATGCCACTAAAAAAGAATACGTTCCACTTTTAGCATCCAATCCATACATAGATAAAATTCACCCGTTAGAAGAAGACCTCAACAAGTTATGCGATAAAATAAAACAGGAAGGAATTGACTATATTATTGATTTACATAAAAATATCAGGAGTTTTTATTTAAAATCTAAACTTCGGAAACTATCATTTGCCTTTGATAAACTAAATATTGAAAAATGGTTATTGGTAAACCTAAAGGTCAACAGACTGCCGGGAAAACATATTGTAGACCGCTACTTTGATTTGTTAAAACCTTTTAAAATATACAATGATCAAAAAGGAATAGATTATTTTATCCCTGATGAAGATGAAGTTAAATTAAATGATTTTCCCCGTGAATTCAGAAAAGGATATGTAGCATTTTGTATCGGCGCTAAACATTATACGAAACAACTTACATCCCGGAAAATCATCGAGATATGTGATCAACTCGAAATGCCTATTATTATGCTTGGCGGCAAAGATGATTATCAAAAAGCAAAACGGATAAAAATAAATGTTGGCAAACAAGCATTCAATGCTTGTGGAATGTACAATATCAACCAATCGGCTTCCTTACTTAAACAGGCCTGCCTGGTTATTACACATGACACAGGGCTTATGCATATTGCCAGCGCATTTAAACAAAGTATCATATCAATATGGGGCAACACAGTACCCGAATTTGGCATGTATCCTTACATGCCCGATGACTATTCAAGAATCATTGAAGTAAAAAACCTTTCCTGCCGGCCTTGCTCTAAATTGGGCTTTGAAAAATGCCCGAAAAACCATTTTAAGTGCATAGAAAATATAAATGAAGAAACAATTGTACGGTACACACAGGAGTTATTTCAACTCAACCGGAAAAAATAATTATTTATAACAATCCAATCCTTACACCTGCTAAATTATGAGTCATATTTGTGGTATATACAGGTTTGATAAACAAGGTGATATTAAAAAAGAACTTGAAAAAATGGTGGATGCCCTGAATTACTGGGAACCTGATAAAATCCACCTTCAACACGAAAATGATTCAGGCTTTGGACATTTGATGCTTTATAATACACCAGAATCACTCCATGAGACTCTTCCATACCGGGAAGACAACCTCATCATTACAACTGATGCACGCATTGATAACCGACAGGAGCTAATTCACCAATTGGACATACCAAAAAATACAGGTGAAAACATTCCCGACAGCCATTTGATTTTAAAAGCATATAAAAAATGGGGGCCACACTGCCCGGTTCATCTTTCGGGCGACTTTGCTTTTGCAATATGGGACAACAAAACAAAACAAATGTTTTGTGCCCGCGATCCTATGGGCGTTAAACCTTTTTATTATTTTTTAAACCAGCATATTTTTTTATTTGCCAGCGAGATAAAAGGTATACTTGCTCATCACCAGGTAAGAACCACCATAAACGAGCAATGGATAGCAGACTCACTCTCAACCATTAAATCGGAAAAAGATAAAACATTTTATAATGAAATATACAGGCTCCCGCCAGCTCATTACCTTGTATTAAGCAAATCAAAAAAAGTGATTAAAAAATATTGGGACCTCAGCCCCCAAAAAACAATCTCCTTTAAAAATGATGAAGAATACACGGAAGCATTCAAAGAAAAATTATTCACTGCTGTTAAAAACAGGTTAAGAAGTCATTATTCTGTAGGGGCAGAATTAAGCGGAGGACTCGACTCTTCAACGATTGTCTCAATAGCTGTAAATCAATTGCAATATCAAATGCTCAATACCTTTTCTCATGCACTGCCCGAAAACCTCCATACCAATGATTATCCGTTTTCCGATGAACGGAAATATATTGATAAGATCATTGGGGCTTGCAACCTGAAAAACCATCATTACATTACCAGCAGTGATAAAGGAATAATTCATGCAATGAATAAAACCCTCTCCCTGCAGGATGCACCAACCCAACAAAATTTTCATTTATTTTCCGGCACATTATATAACGAAGCCGGCAAACAAGGGGTGCGTACACTCCTTTCAGGATTTGGCGGCGATGAATTGGTTACATCACGGTTGCCGGGTTATTTACAAGACCTGGCCAACAAGGGAAAATGGGGAAAATACCTGAAAGAGCTCATGTATAAAAGAAAAATACATGGCTCGCCTGTCTTTAAATCCTTTACTTCAAATATAATAAATAAATACGGGGCTTTCATGGTTCCTTTACTCAAGGCTTTAGCCTCAAAAAAAGAAGACTGGCTTGAAAATAAATTCAATGGTTTTGCTATCAATTCCGAATTCATTAAAAAAATGAACATCAAAAAACACTTTTTTGATTCAGTCAAATTCCCGGAACGAGACGCTCTCAGGGAACGTCAATACGACAGAATCACTCATGACCATATTTCTCAAAGACTGGAATATTCTTATATTGCAGCACATTCACAAAAAATTGATTACAGATATCCCTTTTTTGACAAAGAATTAATGGAATTTTACCTGGCTCTGCCTTTACATTGCAAGGTATATAAGGGATGGACAAGGTACATAATCAGGAAAACTACAGAAGGAATAATGCCGGATGAAATCAGGTGGCGCCGGGATAAGAGATACGTCCCTATTCCCATTATATATCAAAGATTACTCGACGATGAACAAACCATTCAGCAATTAATAAGAGAAATGCAAACCTCTAAACCTCACAATTATATTAATTATGATAAGATGCTGGAATGGTTCGGGCGAATAAAAGCCAGGGATCCGAATTCATCCATTCCCCTGAATACCGGTGCTTTTTACAATTCATTAATGCTTTTGCTGTTTCAAAAAAACACACTTTCCACTTAATGAATGAACAGGCATAAATCATGAAAAGACAGAATTCTCATGTTTAAACCCGAATTATGCATTAGGATTTAGATTAAATCATAAACATCATATAATCAATATAATCATTAGGGTTCTATGTTTTTGAAACTATATTGCTCTTTTTAAATATTTTATTATCTTTTAATTTTTCTAACGCATAATTTAGGATAAACACAAAGACCGCAAAGAAAAAAACTTTGCGCTTTTTGCGTTTCTTTATCTTTGCGAACTTTGCGTGAAACAAAATGAGTTAGAAAGTTAAAAGTTTATAAAGTTCATAAAGTGAGTAAAGTGTAAGGGTTTTGGGTGTGAAATGAGTTAAAAAGTTGAAAGTTTGAAGTGACTGGAAACAAACTTCATACTTTACAAACTTTATCTTGCACAAAAACAAACACAATTTATTCCGCTTGCAAAGCATGTGCTTTTTTAGTACTTTTGTATTTACAAAGCAGGGAATAAACCTTGAATAATTCCGGTAATGTCAAAAAAAACAAAACAAACAGAAAAAAACAAAGTACAGGAACCCATAGCAGATTACGGGCAACCACTCAATTTTGATAAGGTGTGGCTGATGTTTCAGGAAACTGATAAAAAGTTTCAGGATACCAACCGTCAGTTAAAAGATACCGACAAACGCATCAAAAAGCTCAACGACTTGTTTACTTCGCAGTGGGGACGACTCATCGAATCGTTAGTTGAGGGCGATTTGGTAAAACTGCTTCGCAATTTTGGAATACCTATAAACAGAACCAGCGAAAGGATTAAAGGAACAAAAGATGGTGAGGATTTTGAATTCGACATACTGGCTCACACCGGCGATATCGTGGTGGTAGTAGAAGTAAAAACCACCCTTCGCCCGGATGATGTCAATGAGTTCAAAAAAAAGATGCAGAAAATAAAACGATATCTCCCTGAATATGCCAATAATAAAATCGTGGGGGCTATGGCTTATCTTACCGCCCAGGCTGCTGCGGACAAAATGGCAATGAAAGACGGGTTTATCGTTATTCGTGCTACGGGCAATAGTGCCAGCATTCAAAATAAAAAGGGATTTCGGTTGATGTATTTTTGAGGCCTTTCCCCGCTCTCACGTGGTTTAAGCTATTTCTAATAAGAATCGTTCTAATTAAAATCCCTGCTCGTACTTCATACTTCCTACTTCGTACTTCCTACTTCTGTCTTTACAAATAAAGTTTGGGTCATAATAATCTTATAAACCCTATGAAACCTCCATGTTAAACCCGAATTATGCATTTCACTATTATGAGCAATTTGGGGTAGGCATACGAAGTGTGTATCGGGGTTAGCGGACATTATGGACAAATACTATTTAGTGTTTGGTTCATAATGTTCGATAACGAGGCTTGCGAAGCCCCAAAATGCGCAGTTTACTGGTGTAAATGAGCAATTTTGGGGCAAGCGTAACGAAGTTAGCGGACATTATGGACAAACATTATTTATATCCGTCTAAATGAACATTCCCAACAGCCCTGCCGGAGGGATCAGTCATGTTTTTAAATGACACGTCCCATGCCAATGCTTCTGCAGTGCTGCATGCAATTGAAGGGACAGAGGGTACTGTTGCAGCAGCTGCGTCAGATGGAAAGAATTCTGTAAAAATAGACCTGTAAATATATTCTTCTTTAGACATGGGTGGATTGATCGAAAACCTGTATTCTGCATTTGCAAGCTGGTCATCAGAAACCATTGTCTGTGCTCTTTCTTTTAATGTGTCAATCCAGCTATACCCTACCCCGTCAGAGAATTGCTCCTTTTGTCGCCAGGCAATATTCCCGGGCAGATAATCACCCAGGGCTTCACGCACAACCCATTTCTCAATCCGTTCAGGCGTAATCATTTTATCTGCCGGATTGATGCTCATGGCTACATCTAAAAATTCTTTGTCAAGAAACGGCACACGTCCTTCTACACCCCATGCTGCAAGAGATTTATTTGCCCTTAAACAATCATATAAATGAAGTTTGCCTAATTTCCGAATGGTCTCTTCATGAAATTCTTTGGGGTTTGGGGCTTTATGAAAATACAAATACCCTCCAAATATCTCATCAGCACCTTCACCGGAAAGCACCATTTTGATCCCCATAGATTTTATAACCCTTGCCATCAAATACATGGGAGTGGCAGCCCTGACGGTCGTAACATCATATGTTTCAAGATAATAAATAACATCCCGGATAACATCCAACCCTTCCTGTATTGTAAAATTAATTTCATGATGGATTGTTCCAATATGATCGGCCACTTGCTTTGCAGAAATCAAGTCAGGAGAACCTTCGAGTCCAATTGCGAACGAATGTAGCTGCGGCCACCATGCATCTTCGGAGTCATCCGATTCAACACGTTTTGCTGAATATTTCTTCGCCAATGCCGAAGTGATAGACGAATCAAGCCCGCCTGAAAGCAAAACACCATAGGGAACATCAGACATCAATTGTTTATGCACAGCTTTCTCCATTGCTGCTCTCAAATCAGTAAGACTGGTTTTACGATCTTTTACATTATCATATTCCATCCAGTCCCGCTGATACCATCGTTTCATTTCTCCGAATTTACTATATAAATAATGTCCCGGCAAAAACAACTCAATCTTTTTACAAATCCCTTCAAGTGCTTTCAATTCTGAAGAAACATAATAATTTCCTTCTAAATCCCATCCCTGGTAAAGAGGAACGATTCCGATATGGTCCCGTGCAACCAAATAAATATTTTTCTCTTTATCATATAAAGCAAAAGCAAAGATACCGCTTAACTCTTCAATAAAATCAATCCCTTTCTCACGGTAAAGGGCCAGGATCACTTCACAGTCAGACTGCGTTTGAAACTCATACTTATGCCTGAGCCTCTCCTTTATTTCGCGATGATTATAAATCTCACCATTGACAGCTAAAACAAGATTTCCGTCATTACTATATAATGGTTGTTTGCCAGATTGAGGGTCAATAATAGCAAGTCGTTCATGAGCTATTACTGCATTGTTATCACAATATATCCCTGACCAATCGGGCCCCCTGTGGCGTAATTTTTTAGACATACCTAATACCTGCGACCTTAACACATTTGAATCTGTCTTGAGATCAAAGACACCAATAATTCCGCACATAATTGTGTTATTTTTTAATTAATAAATAGCTTTTGTTTATACTATGATACAAATTTAACATAAATAATTATAAATATTAAGTTTTTTTTATTTTTTTACTATAAATTATCATTAATTTTAAAAATTAACTAAAAATTAGTAAAATTAATTTATTTTGTTTTTTGCATGAATTAAAATATTTTTACACTTTTATAGACACCTACAAAACAATTATCAATGTCTCCCTTAAAAAGAAAACTAAAGCGGGATCTGTTTTCCAGTAAATTTGGAGTTGTAGCAGCTGCTGCAGGATCTGCGGTAGGACTTGGAAACATTTGGAAGTTCCCGTATGTGTTGGGTGAATCGGGAGGCGGAGCATTTTTAATCATCTATTTAATATTTGTATTGAGTATTGGGCTCCCTTTGATGATATCTGAATTCATCATTGGCAGAAAAGGCCGAACGGATGTATTTGGTTCATTCAAAAATTTAGCACCAAAAACATTATGGCCTTTTGTAGGGTACATGGGCATTGGTGCTGCTTTTTTAATTCTTGCTTTTTATGGTGTGGTAGCAGGCTGGTCATTAGAATATATTATAAAAGCAATTAGCAACACATTTGCAGACAAATCGCCAGAACAGATAAAAGAAGCATTCGACACATTCAAATCAGGAATATTCAGGCCTATATTATGGCAATTAATATTTATGGGGCTCACTGCTTTTATTGTCTATTCGGGAATCAAAGACGGGATTGAAAAATATGCAAAAATTTTAATGCCTTTATTGGTCATACTCATCATCATCTTAGATATTAGGGCCATTACATTACCCAATGCAGGACAGGGGCTGGAATTTTTACTGAAGCCCGATTTCTCAAAACTCTCTGCCAACGGCGTGTTACGTGCCCTCGGCCAGGCCTTTTTTTCACTTAGTTTAGGCATGGGAGCATTGATCACTTATGGATCATACATTGATAATAAAAATAACCTGACCACCACTGCTTTTGAAGTAACCCTGGCCGATACCTTAATCGCTTTATTAGCTGGTATTGCTATATTTCCTGCTGTCTTTGCCTTTGGCATTCCTCCAACTGCAGGGCCGGAGCTTATCTACATTACCCTTCCCAATGTATTTCAGCAGATGCCCGGTGGGTATATCTTTTCCATCATGTTCTTCGTATTACTCGGCGTAGCAGCTTTAACATCATCCATTTCCATCCTGGAAGTCGTGGTAGCCTATTTTGTTGAAGAACTAAACATAAAAAGACACCAGGCAACATTTCTTGCCACCGGCCTTATCTCTGTCCTGGGAATATTTTGCGGACTCTCAATAGGAAATAACCTCGATGGACTCAGGCCCTTTGGAATGAATCTCTTTGATCTGCTGGAACGCATTTCATCAGACTTACTGCTGCCATTGGGTGGTTTATTAATTGCTGTATTTGTCGGATGGTATTTAGGCAAAAAACAAGTTAAAGATGAATTATCAAATCAGGGTACATTACGTGTTAAATATCTAAACCTGCTTTTATTTATTTTAAAATTTATTGCCCCCTTTGCCATTGCACTCGTATTCATGGAAAGCATGGGAATGCTTGGCAGATAAACGCTTCCACTTCAATGTACTACAACCAAATGTTAATTGTTAATGATGGTTCTATTACCATTTAGTGAAAGTTGATTCTGAGTATCCATAATTCAAAATCAAAAATTCAGAATAGTGTTTTATTATAAGCTTCTATGATTTTGCTGACCTCTGGTCTCTGACCTCTGGTCTCTGACCTCTGGTCTCTGACCTCTGGTCTCTGACCTCTGACCTCTGACAAAATGTTGATGCCTGAATAAGGTTGACCACTATTTGTCAATTATCAACTAAAAATAAAGATGGCATATTTCAAAATTCACCGACAAAAGAAAAATATTGAACGAATAAACTCAACTTGGTATTAGATAGAAATTTGCTACATTATAGACAAGCACTATATAGTGCTTGTCTATAAAATCGAAAAAAACTTTCACACAGGTGTGCTTTAATCTTGCAAATATTCCTGTAATTTATTTTGTAAATCAGAATTATTCTTTATAGCTTCTGATATCTCCTGATAGCGGGGAAGTGTTAACCCTTCTTCTTTTATCACCTGCTGCATTTTTTGTTGCGCTTGCTCCTGTATTATTTCTATTTTCTTTGAAACGGTTTCATACTTTTTTATTTCCTCATCACTAACATCAGATTCCTGTTTTGGTGTTTGTTGTGCTTGCTGAATTTCATTGAAGCGCTGGACATCTAATCCTTCCTTCTCAACGGCTTTGATCATGTTTTGTTGTGACTGTTGATCAATTTTTTGCACTTGCTGAAAAGCGGAGGCAAATTGTTTTAACTCCTGATCAGTTACTACTTCTTCTGCCTGGGCATAAACACCCATACTACTGATAATAAAAAATACAATTAAGTTTTTCATTTTTTTTACTGTAATCATAATAAAATTAAATTTAAATATTAAAAAATTGATTATTCTAAAATAGTGTTTGTCCATAATATCTGATAATTTCGTTACGCTTGCCCCAAAATTGCTCATTTACACCAGTAAACTACACATTTGGAGGCTTCGCAAGCCTCGTTACCAAACATTATGATCCAAGCACTTGACGCTATAGACGGACACTAATTAGCTTGCTGTTGAATCATCTGAAACTTTTCTTTTAAATCAGGATTATTTTGCAAAAGCCTGGCAATATTTTCATAGCGAGACATCGTTAATCCTGATTCTTTTATTTTCTTTTGTATTTTTTGGTGAGCTTGCCCCTCTATCTTCTCAAGTTCCATAGAGGCTGATTTATACTTTACCATTTCCTCATTTGTAGCATCTACGTCTTGCTGAGGATTTTGTTGAGTCTGCTGGATTTCATTAAACCGTTGCACATCCAGTCCTTTCTCTTTCAAAGTATTATTTATTTTTTGCCGCACTTCCTGATTAATAATTTGTACTTTTTGGGCAGCCACAGCAAATTCTTTTAGTTCTTTATCACTTACTTTGTTTACTTCTTCTGATTGCTGTAAGGGAGCAAGATCCTGTTCTGATTGATTAGGCATTTGTCTTTGTTCTTCCTGAGTATTTTTATTATATTCGTTACTTATTTTTTGTTTCTTATTATTACCTTGATTGCAACCTAAGATAATTGCCATTAATAAAAAAATTACCCCTAAATAATTTAATACTTTCATAATATTTATACTTTAAAAATTTTAAAAAAATATTTTCTTTTAAAACGATATACTTTAAATTATATTATATATATTATATTTTCTTAAAAAAAAACAGAATAAAATTAGTTGTTTAACTATTGAAGACTTCTATAATTTCCTTCACATCAAAATTTTCAGAGTTTTATAATAAATAATCTGACTGAGTTAAAATATTTCTCAATAGCTATGGCTATTCAGAAAAATTTATGCCTTGCATCTTATTCATTATATTTGTTTTTTTGAAAGAAAGGAATTTATAGAAGCCCCCTATTATTATTCTTTTTATTAAGAAACAAGTATATCAGAACGGAGCTGCCTAATTATCAGGACACAACAAGCATTAACACACGGAGCGCAGTTTACACATTTTTCTTTTAGGTATTTTTTGTGTTATAAAGTCGTTGCATCCGAAAATCAATTTCAGCAATAATATCTGCACAATACCTTAACTCCTTTACTACATCTTCACTTTTGCCTTTGGGAAACTTATATGATAATTCGTGTTCAAGAGAAGCCCAATAATGCATGCCAACTGTACGTATTTGAATTTCAACTTTCACCTCTTCTGTTGTTGTTGACAAACTGATTGGAACAGATAATATAATATGCAGACTACGGTAACCATTTGGTTTATAATTTTTAATATAATTGGAAATACGATATACTTTTAAATCATCCTGAGAAGCAATAAAGCCTGCTATCATATAAATATCTTCAATGTAAGAACATATAATCCGAATACCCGCAATATCGGACAAATTTTCACAAGCAGACTTCACACTAAAATCTAAGCCTCGTTTTAGCATTTTATTCATAATGCTTTGTGGTGATTTTACCCTGGTTTTTATCTGGTGAATCGGGTTACGAACATTTTTAGACACATATTCCTCTAACAAATTTTTCAATTTTGTTTCAATTACTCGTATCGCTGATGAATAAATATTTTTTTTGCAAAGAAAAAAATTATTTATTTCTTTGGCCTCATCAGAAAGATCTCTTCCTTGTATATCATAAATCATAATAAGCTGATTTGATATGTTTTTTTCTTACACATAAAACTTCATAACCAATAGGCATATAAACAAAACGTTATACTTAAATCTCTTATTTTGCTATTTAACATTTTTTCAGAAATTATTATGGTTTCTATAAACAATGTAGTATTGTTAGCCTAACCCGTTACTTCCTTCAGCCCCCCAATATATCCCGTTTTAAATTATGGGCTAACATCAACCCGCTTTACCCCGTCCCTAAAGGGAGGCGGGTTGATGTTGGCGGTTAAACAATTAACATTAAGGAATTATTAAAATATAATTATGTTCCCCTTAAGAGGAGCACGCTGAAAATCGGGGCTCCCTTTAGGGCAAGGGGTGAACCCTGATTTTCATCCCATTATGGTGTGGCATTTTAAATATACCAGCATTAATACCCCGCAGGTTACAAGAATACTGCCCCCCAACCACCCTATAAGACATGCACAACTTTCAACAATTTTTCTTAGCATGCCTTTGTGTTATAGCTGAACTCACCTCACCAGCTAAACGTGTCCCGAACATCAATATCATCTGCTAATCACCCCATCAACAAATCAAAAAGTTTTAAAGCTTGTGCTATTTTCAAGAACCTCATTTTGTCCGCTTTTTCTCTCTAAATTTTTTTATCTCTTTTTTTATTCTGTCTTCTTTTATCTAATACCAAGTTGCATTCTATTGTAAAATATATTATATTTGCCCCTAAAAAGAAT
>CAYMKE010000056.1:0-15467 GCA_964390955.1 uncultured Bacteroidales bacterium
TCTTCCTTACGGGGCAGGCTTCGTTACGCTTGCCCCAAAATTGCTCATTTACACCTGAAGGGGCTACGTGAGCCTTGTTTTCGAACTATCACCGCAAAACGATAAAGATCGACATAAAATACTATTAATAAACCTCTTGGCTTTCTGCAACCCTTTTTTTATTAACCCAAATTTTGGGTAATGCTTACCATTATCTTTGCACATCTGCTTAGGCGCCTTGCATCTGCACAAAGCTAATGGCATGAATTATCCGGGTTAATTTGCAGGTAATAACGATGTTTAAAATAAATCCAGCAATCCTTCCGGTAAATCAAACACGATAAAACATTCATCCGTATCAATATTTCTGATGAATTCGGAATTGATGGGAATATAGTATTCTTTAGTGTCCTGTTTTATAATAAAAAAAGGGTTTTTTTCATTATCATTAATATCATAGACCTCGCCAATTTCACCCTGGTTTAATTCAAATGCTTTATAGCCTTTAAAATCATAAAAATTTACATCCTGTGTTTGTTGTTCTGTGGCTTCTATGAACACCCTGGATTGTTGAATGTCTCTTGCTTTATTAATATCATTAACATGTCTGAAATGAATGATGCCGCTTTTGGGGTCAGTTATTTGAAAATCATCAATAAAAAACGGAACCGGTTGCTTATCTATTTCGATAAAAACCAGTTCCGTTTGGATAAGAATTTCAGGAAGTTTAAGATTGTTTCGTATGATCATCCCCCCTTTTACTCCGTGAGTTTTGGTCAGTATACCGGCAAATGAGAGGTTTTCTTTCATATTGAAGGATTAGCTTTTTTCTTTTTGCTCTCCTTCTTGTTGTTTTTCTTCTTCTTCCTTTTTATTTTCTTGTTGTTCGTTTTTTGGCTCTTCTTTTACTTCTTCTTTTGTTTCTTTTTTCTCTTCCTGTTTTTCTTCAGAGGCTTTGGGTGCTTCCTCTTCCTTTGTTTCTTTGCTTTCTTCTTTAGGTGTCTCTTCTACTTTATTTTCAACCTTTTCTTTTTGTTTTGTGTCTGGCGCTTCTTCGGCTGTTTTCTCTTCTTTTTCCTGTGAGTTTTCGGGAGTCTCTTGTTTTTCAGTAACTTGTTCTTCGGCTTTTGGAGCTTCAGCTTGTTCTGCCCCGGGTTGTTCAGCTTCTGCTGCTTCAGCTACCGCTTCTTTTGCTTCAGCTTCTGCCGCTTCAGCTAATTCAGATTTTTTCTTTAATAAATCAGCTGCACGTTTTTCATTTATTTTCTTTTCGTTTTCTAAACGTTCGTTTTCTTCTTTCTTTTGTTTTTTTGTTAATTGTTCTTTAACTGCATTGGCTTTTTCCCTGCTTTGTTTGAGCCATTCATTGAATTTGTTGTTTGCTTCTTCTTCGGTAATGGCATTTTTCCGGACACCTCTCAATAAATGTTTTTTTAGTAAAACACCTTCACGTGAAAGGATGGATTTGCAGGTGTCACTGGGTTGTGCCCCTTTTTCAAGCCAATAAAGGGCTTTGTCAAAATCCAATTGAACTTGTTCGGGCATGGTAGTGGGATCATAAGAACCTATTTTTTCAATGTTCCGTCCACCCCTTGCGGCTCTGCTATCAGCTGCAACAATATGATAAAAAGGACGTTTTCTTCTTCCTCGTCTGCTTAATCTTATTCGTACCGGCATGTTATTTTTAATTTTTTATTTAAAATAAATGGAGTGCAAAGATACAATATTATTTGATTTAGAAATAAAAAATATAAATTTTATTTTTTATGAATAATGTAGGTTATATTAATCACACGTTGTATCGTGTTTTTTTGATTGGTTCCAGATTTCATTCATGTCATCCAAAGTCATGTTTTTTAAAGCAACACCTTTGTTGATAGTTTGGCCTTCTAAATATTTAAACCTGTTCATGAATTTTTGATTGGTTCGTTCAAGAGCACTCTCAGGATCTACTTCATATAACCTGGCTGCATTGATAATTGAAAATATCAGGTCTCCAAATTCATTCTCTATGTTTTGCTGGTTTTCATCTTGCACTTCTTGTTTTAGCTCTCCCAGTTCTTCTTGAATTTTATCCCATATCTGGTCTTTTTTCTCCC
The DNA here is from genome assembly GCA_964390955.1 of uncultured Bacteroidales bacterium. Lineage (GTDB taxonomy): Bacteria > Bacteroidota > Bacteroidia > Bacteroidales > JBBRXJ01 > CAYMKE01. The sequence continues at coordinate 2,079 of CAYMKE010000056.1, forward strand.
AGTCAAATCCAACAGCCCTTACTTTTTCCTGTATTCGATTGGCTTTTACCATAGCAGGAAGCGAAGTAGGGATACCGGACAAAACAGATTTTGTGCCTTCTTTGCGCTTTAAATCCTCCCAGTTTTGCATGACTTCCCCGGCATTTTCTACTTTAGTATCGCTGAAAACATGAGGGTGTCTGTAAATCAGTTTTTTGCAAATTCCTTCAATGACATCATTGATGTTAAATGCGTTTTGTTCAGCCCCTAATTTTGCATAAAATACAATATGCAGAAGCAGATCGCCCAGTTCCTTTTTTATTTCGTCCATGTTTTTTTGTAAAATGGCATCACCCAATTCATAAGTTTCTTCGATGGTGAGCTTTCTTAATGTCTCAAATGTTTGTTTTTTATCCCATGGACAACCATTTCTTAATTTGTCCATAATGTCAAGTAATTGTTGAAATAATTCCGGTGTATTTTTCATGGTTGCATATGTTTATGATTAAGTTACTAAGTTATTAAGTTGATTGAGTTAATTGAGTTGATTGAGTTTAGAAGTTTAAAAGTTTAAAAGTTTATTTAAAATATCCTCTATACCTTTCTTTCCCTTTTATAATCATGCGCGTGTGTCAAAAGCTTTGTCATGGAGGTTTCATCAGTTTATTTATCTATAAAGCGAATTCTGACTTTTGAATTAATATCAAGATTTAATAAATCTGCTGCATTGCCGCAATTGATTGCAATTTCCAATAGTCCAAGTGAATTAAATACAGCCACTAGTTCACCTACAGGAGCCTCGGAATAATGCCGGCTTATCTTTTTTATTCTGTAATGGTTACTTTGTACCAGGATTTCAAATGACTTTTTATTTAACGACTCGGTGAAAAATTTTTCCGTGATATTGGTGATGACATTTTTATAGGAGTCAATGTAAATGATGTTCCCGGTAATGCCCGCGTCGTCGGCAATTGGCCGTATGGGGATACGTTCTTTAAAACAATCAGTTTGTTCTCCGACAGATGCCAGGCCTTCACCCTCAATAATCTTGCATGCAGCTTCTGAAAATATCGACAATGAAGGAAACGTAACACCCTTATTCTCTTTTGGATTTGGTAATTTTAAAATATTGTCAGGTTTTACATTATTGAAAATCAGGCTAAAAATTCCATTATCAGCACCAATAAAATAATGCTGTTTGGCGTATACTAATAAATAGTCATGATCTGCATTATCAACATTATTAATCCCAATAATATGAATGGTATTGGCAGGAAAAAAATGATAGCTGTTTCGTAATACAAATGCACCTTGTGCAATGTTAAAGGGCTGAATATCATGTGATATGTCTATGATCGAGATGTCATGACATCTTTTCAAAATATTTCCCTTTATAGCACCAACATAATAATCATTTTTATTCCAGTCCGTTGTTAATGTAATAATGGACATCTTATATGATAATTTTATTATTTAGCACCAATGCAATAAGAAAATACAAAAAAAAATATTTACTTTGTAATTCTCAAAAGTAATATAAATTTATGGCCGAAAAAGTTTTGTCATTAGAAAATATTGAACCAATTCATATTTTGGGAGTGAATCATACGAAATTTAAGATTATGCAAAAGCATTTCCCAAAATTAAAACTTGTTTCGCGGGGAAATGAAATTAAGGCCATTGGTGAATCACAACAAATTTATTTATTCCAGGAAAAATTAAATTTGTTAATTGAATATTACAATCGCTTTCATTCATTAAGTGAAGAAATTATTAAACAATTACTTAGTGATGATGAACAACTTTTGTTTGATAAGGAAGATACATCATCTGATGTTTTGCTTTACGGGAAAAATGGGAAAGCAATTAAAGCAAGGACAATCAACCAGCAAAACCTGGTAGAACTTGCCAAAACAAACGATCTTTTATTTGCAGTAGGGCCGGCAGGTACCGGCAAAACTTATACAGCCATTGCATTAGCAGTGAAAGCATTTAAAAATAAAGAAATTAAAAGGATCATATTAACAAGGCCTGCAGTAGAATCCGGAGAACATCTGGGGTTTTTGCCCGGTGATCTGAAGGAAAAACTGGATCCTTACCTGCAACCACTATACGATGCCCTGCATGATATGGTGCCGTCTAAAAAACTTGTTGAATATGTTGAAGAGGGCATTATTCAGATTGCCCCCCTTGCATTTATGAGGGGCAGAACATTAAATGATGCATTTGTAATATTGGATGAAGCACAAAATACAACCATCAATCAGATGAAAATGTTTTTAACCCGGATGGGGAAAAACACAAAATTTATTGTCACCGGCGATACCACGCAGATTGATTTGCCTGCCAGGCAAAAATCAGGCCTTGTGCAGGGAGTCAGAATATTGAGAGGTGTTGAAGGAATTGCCGTAGTTGAATTTGATAAACGGGATATCGTACGGCATAAGCTTGTAAAAGAAATAGTAGAAGCATATAAAAATGAACTTAACCATTAAAATTTATTAAACTATGGAAGAAGCAATCATTAAAACATCATTTGATTTTCCCGGACAGCAAAAGTGCTATAACGGTAAAGTAAGGGATGTATATTATTTGGATGACGATTTGTTAATTATGATTGTAAGTGACCGGATATCAGCATTTGATGTAATACTCCCCAGGGGGATTCCTTATAAAGGGCAGGTATTGAACCAAATTGCCACGCAATTTCTGGATGAAACCAAAGACATTGTTCCGAATTGGAAAATTGAATCACCTGATCCCATGGTCACTATAGGGTACAATGCAAAACCGTATGAAGTGGAAATGGTGGTTCGTGGATATTTAACAGGCCATGCCTGGAGAGAATATCGCGACGGAAAGAGAACATTATGCGGTGTTCCTTTACCTGATAACATGAAAGAACACGACCGGTTTGATAAACCTATTATTACACCAACCACTAAAGCGCACCAGGGACATGATATTGATATATCAAGGGAAGAAATCATTCAACAGGGGTTGGTCCCCGAGGATGACTATAAAAAGCTTGAAGAATACAGTCTCCGGTTATTTGAAAGAGGTACAAAAACTGCTGCTGAAAAGGGTCTGATCCTGGTTGATACGAAATATGAGTTTGGAATATATGACGACCGCATCATATTGCTTGATGAAATACATACTCCCGACTCATCACGTTATTTTTATTTAAAAGGATATGAAGAAAGACAGCAAAAAGGTGAGAAACAAAAACAGTTATCCAAAGAATTTGTAAGAGAATGGCTCATTGCAAATGGGTTTCAGGGACAAGAAGGCCAGCAGGTCCCGGAAATGCATGATGAATTTATACAACAAGTATCCGAACGATACATAGAATTATATGAAAAAATTACCGGAGCAACATTTCAGAAAGCTGAAAGTTCAGATGTTTTAGGGCGGATTGAACAAAATATCATGCAATGGCTTAATAATAATGTAAACAAATGAAGTGCTTATGAAAAATCGCGTTTTTTTATTCTACATTTTATTTTTTTATCTTTTTACGGGAATACATATTTCAGCTTTCGGGGTTATAAAACCACCCGTATCGGTTGATATATCAAAAGAAAAAGTAGTCATTGGAGAAAATAAATTTTATGTCCATATTGTAGAATCCGGACAAACACTTTTTTCAATAAGTAAAGCATATAAGGTATCCCAGGAAGTCATTATAAAACATAATCCTGATGTCATTGGCGGGCTTAAAGCAGGACAGGTACTTAAGATACCTGTTAAAGATGAAAATTATGAACAGGTAGAATTAAACGACAGGGATAAATACATACATCATATAATGAAAGAAGGAGAAAACCTTTTTTCCCTTTCTCAAAAATATGGTGTATCAGTTGAAACAATTAAAAAATATAATCCCGAAGTAGAATATAGTGAAATTCAGGTTAACCAGGTCATTAAAGTACCCAGGAAAAAAGAAGAGGCATTTTCTAAGGACAGCCTCGACTTTATTTTTTATAAAGTGAAGAAAAAAGAAACCCTGTATTCTGTTTCCAGGAAATTTAATATAAGCATACCGCGGATTAAGGAAATCAATGATAAAATTAAGAAAAAAGGGTTGAAATATGGACAGATCATTAAAATACCTTTAGAACCCGAAGATACAACAGCATCCAAAGACACGCTTTTAGCAGATAGCGTATTGGCCGATTCTATCCGGTGGATTGAAGAAGTGGATTGCGATACAATACATTTCCATCCTTCAGATGAACCCGTTAATATTGCCTTATTGCTGCCATATATGCTTGAAGAAAATGAGAAATATAATTTACCGGATACAGTAAACGAAACCGGTAATGTCGAAGAAGAAAATTCAAACGATGAAGATACGGATGAATATAAAATTTATCCTAAATCGGTTAATTTTCTTCAATTTTATGAAGGCGCCTTAATTGCACTGCATAAATTAAAAGCTAAAGGCATTAAAATAAATTTTTATACCTATGATACCGAAGCCGATTCAAATGTTGTGAAACAGTTAATAAAAAAAAGACTCCTGGATTCTATGGATATCATTATCGGGCCCGTTTATTCGTATAACTTTGAAATCGTTGGACAATTTGCTAAAAAACGTAAAATCAATGTTGTATCCCCCTTGTCAAATAACCAGAATCTGATTAAAAACAATCCTTATGCCTTTCAGGTGAATCCTTCGTCAGATTTTGAGATCTATCAGGCGTGCTCTTATATTACACAATTCACAGATCAGAATATTGTGATGATTTACAGTGACCATATTGCTGATTATGATATTAAAAAGCAGTATACTGAAGAGCTGAAAAACCATTTTTCGTATGAATATGTTAAAAATGATACAGATATCCTGTTCAAAGAATTGCGTTGTTATGATACAACGAATATGAGCTTAAGGCATGCATTGGTAAAAGACACCAAAAATTTGATCATCATTCCATCCGAAAGAGAAACATTTGTTAACCGTGTAATGAATAAATTGCACCCGTATTCAAAAAAATATGAGATAGAACTATTCGGACTGCCGGTTTGGCCCAGGTTTGGAAGTATTGATATGGAATTTTTTTATGATCTTCAACTCACTTATTATACTCCTTTTTATATTGATTTTGAAGATCATAAGGTGAAAGAGTACATCAGGTCATACAGGAAATATTTTCATACAGATATACACAGAATCTCATCAGAAGGATATAATTTCAGCATGATGGGATATGACTTAACAAACTATTTCCTGAAAGCATTTTTAAAACACGGGAAAAATTTCCGCTTATGTATATCAGAATTTAATCCGGGATTACCATTGCAAACCGAATACAATTTTAAGAAAATTAAATATGATAGTGGGTATGAAAACCAATCCGTTCATTTTATAAAATTTGACCCGAAAACATTTATGGAGAAAAAAATTGAACATCCTTTTACTGATAGTATACAGGAGAAAAAAGAATTAAAACTTCCATCAGAATGGTGAAACCAACAAGTAAAACAAATATATTATATTGGTTTATTCTGATAGCAGCCATTTTTTTCAGTTTTTTTATAAGGTTTCGCCTTAGCCATATGCCATTGGAACGCGATGAAGGAGAATTTGCTTATATTGCACAGCTTATTCTTGATGGAGAATCTCCATTTGAGGCTTATAATTATAAAATACCCGGTGTTTCATATATGTATGCCCTCTTTATGTCGGTTTTTGGAGAAACCGAGACAGGTATCAGAATGGGGGCTGCAATTGTGAATATCATTTCACTTATTTTTTTGTTTTTAATTGTCAGGCGCCTTATTAATCCTTTTACTGCTTCTATTGCTGCTTTTGTATATGCGTTCATGTCATTGGACCAGGGTGTTCTTGGAAATCCTGCTCATGCAACGCAGTATTTAAACATGTTTGTTTTAGCAGGAATATATGTTTATCTTAAAGCAAAAGAACATCAGGGGATGCAAAAATTATATCTTATACTTTCGGGATTTTTAACAGGCATGGCATTCATTATGAAGCAACCCGCAGCTTTGTTTATTTTACTGATCATTTTTTTTATGGTCGTTGAATTCATTAAAACTCCTTCATACAAAATAACAAAATTAATCTCAAATGGATTGCTTTTTGGTGCGGGCGCCATCATTCCTTATGGAATAATTATATTAATTGCCATTGGATTTAACGATTTTGACCTGTTTTGGAAATGGACCTATGTATATCCTAAAAATTATGTTTCCATTATTAAGATGAAAGACGGATGGAAAGTATTTAAACACATATTCCCCCATATTGTCAACGGGTATAAATTGCTATGGATCATTGGAGGAGCAGGGTTAATAGCAACATTTTTTTTGAAGATAGAATCCCTGAAAAAAACAATCATTCTATTGTTTATCTTGTGTTCGATGATTGCTGTAATTCCGGGGTATTATTTCAGAAATCATTACTTTATCATATTCCTTCCTGCACTTGCTTTTTGTATAGGATTGGCTTTTGACTATTTACGAAGGGCAATGATTAAAAGAAGCGGTAATAAAACAGCAATATCTTTTAGTTTGATTGTAATATTCTTTATTATCTCAGTATCTTCAATTGCACAAAACAAATCTTATTTTTTTAAAAAAGATCCTGTTGAGCTTTCACGGCAAATATACGGAAGAAACCCGTTTGTTGAAGCACCACAAATCAGCAGGGTAATAAAAGCAAATACTGCTCCGGATGATAAAATTGCTATCTTAGGATCAGAAGCAGAGATATTGTTTTATGCTGATCGTAAGTCTGCAACAGGTTTTTTGTTTACATATCAATTGGTGAGTCCCAATGAACATAGCCTGAAGTTACAAAAGCAGATGATTCATGAGATCGAACAAAACAAACCCGAAATCCTCCTGTTTATTAATGTTAATACATCCTGGTTAAGACACCCTGAAGCGCCCAACGTGATTTTTGAATGGTCTGGCAAATACACTAACACTTATTATCAACATGCAGGAACAATAGACATTACAAATAAAGGAACAATATATAAATATGGGGCAGAAGCCCGGCAATACAAACCAGCGTCTACACAATACATACTTCTCTTTAAACGTGCGAAAGCTCAGGCAAATAATAAATAGAACTTTCCTGAAGTAATTTATTTTTTTAAAAATAATAATTTTAATTTATAGAAGTCCACTTATAAAATAAACCAATAAGACAGTTTTTTAATCCCAATTTGTTATTTTTAAAACGTTAACTATAATTATAACCCCATGAAAAAAACTATTATAGTCTTAGTCTTAGCCAGCATGATCATTACAGGCTTATTGTCAGCGAGTTCAAATTATTTGACTCCCCAACAGGAAGAAAAAAAATCAAAAGAGCCATACCGTGAATTATGGAAACAGGTACATGATTTTGAGATTACAGGAAAGATAAGGTCTGCTCTGGAAATTGCTGATAAAATATATGAACAGGCAAAATCCGATGACAACCCTGATCAGATGATCAAGGCGCTTTTGCACAGGATACAATTCCGGAATGAATTTGAAGAAGGTGCGTTTGGTAAATTGATACTTGAAACAGAACAAGAAGCAAAACAACAAACATTTCCTGCCAATGCTTTATTGCATTCCATCCTGGCTCAGATGTATTGGGAGTATTATCAGGATTACCGGTGGAAAATCCGGAATAGGACAGCTGCCCGGAATTTTAAAAATGATGACATCAAAACATGGGATGCCAGCAAATTAATTGACAAGGTGATACACCATTATCACGTTTCGTTGCAAGCAAAAGAAAAACTGCAACATACCAGTACGAAGGTATTTCCTGAAATGATCAGTGAAGGGTCAAAAGACCACGATCTACTGCCAACATTATATGATTTTTTGGCGTACAGGGCTGTTGAGTTTTTTATCAATGAGCAAATATCCCTCTCCAGGCCGGCTGACCAATTTCTTTTAAATGATGATTTTTACTTTGCCAAAGCGTCCGAATTTGCACGACAGGATATTCATACCCATGATACTTTTTCACTTCACTTTCATGGTATCAAAATTATGCAGGACGTATTGGCATTCAGGGCAGAACAAGACAATATTCCCGCGTTTATTGATGCTGACCTGAGGCGGTTAAAATTTGTTAAAACCCATTCGGTACATCCGGCAAAGGATAGTTTATACCTGGATGCATTAACACGTTTACAGGAACAATTTAATAACCATCCCTATTCTGGCATGGTTACTTATGAAACGGCCCATTTTTATTATGAACAAGGTGATAAATACCAACCGGGTAATCCGGCCACTGAGCAATATAAATGGGCGTTTAAAAAGGCCATCCAATTATGTGAAAAACCCATTCAAACATACCCGGATTCAAGGGGAGCTGACAAATGCAGGTGGTTGAAAGACAAAATTAGTAAACCTGCCTTAAAAACTATAGCAGAACAAGAGATTCCATCAGAAAGCCCTTTCCTTCAAAAGATCACGTATAAAAATTTAGACAGGGCATATTATCAAATTGCCCGGATTAAGCGGGATGACTTAGAAGAAATAACAGAAAATGATCATGCCAATGAAAAAAAGCGATATGAAAAACTCTATCAGGCTTCAGAAAAAATAAGGGTTGACTCTGTTCTATTACCCGGGTTTGGAGATTATCGGGAACATGATGTGGAAAATATCATCAAAGGTTTGCCAATAGGCCATTACATGATCATCAATGCTGCCACGCCTGAATTCACATACAGGGAAAATATGCTTTCTTTTCAGATACTCACGGTGACCAATCTCAGTTATATCCAACGAAAAAATGATGATGGATCCTACGCGGTATGTGTTGTCCACAGAAAAACAGGAGTTCCTGTTAAGGGGGCGCGTGTTCAGCCTTATATTATGAAATATAACCATGATAAACGGCGGTATGAAAATAAAAAAATACCTGCCCTGACATCCGGACAGGATGGGTTTTTCACACTTAAATCTCATGAAGGAGAACAGTATGGGTCTTATACATTTGATTTATTTTATCAAGACGATTTCCTGAGCACAGACAACAGGTATTACGTGAGGCAAATGCATCGTAAGACACGAATGAATTACAGGGCAACCCTGTTTACAGACCGGGCTATTTACCGTCCCGGACAAACGGTTTATTTTAAGGGTATAGTCATTCAAACCGATGGTGAAACCCATGAAATCGTTCCCAACTCCGCTGAATACGTGGCATTATATGATGCAAACCGGCAGGAGGTTGAACGCGTGGATGTCACCACCAATGAATACGGGACATTCAGTGGGGCTTTTCAAATCCCTACAGGCCTAATGAATGGGCGTTTTCAACTAAAATCCGGGCATGGGAATACATCCATACGGGTTGAAGAATACAAGCGCCCTTCTTTCGAAGTCACCATACTGCCATTTAAAGGATCTTACAGGTTGAATGACAGTGTACATATCCAAGGCAAAGCAAAGACTTATTCAGGAGCAGATTTAACCGGGGCAAACGTCAGCTACAAGGTCGCGCGTAAACCGGTATGGCATGGATGGAGGCCTTTTTCTTTTGACATGACAGCAACAGTAATAACAAATGGCACAATTACAACAAATGAAAACGGTAGATTCACCATCCCATTTAAAGCAGTACCTGACCTCACGTTGCCCCGGGACGATCAATTGTCTTTTCAATACGAGATCAGTATTGATGTAACCGATATTAGCGGAGAAACACAAGATGCAAAAAAAACCATGATCATTGGATACACGGTTTTAGAAGCCGGCTTATCTATCCCCGAACAGGTTAACCAGAAAAACCCGCCATTTGGAAAAGATGAAAAAGGGATTGAAATTATCACTAAAAATCTCAATGGAGAATTTGTCCCCGCCAAGGGAACCATCACCATCTATGCACTGAAAGAAAATGAAATGCCCCTCAGGGATAGGAAGTGGGATGTGCCCGATGCTTTTTTATATTCCCGTGAACAATGGGAAAAACGTATCCCGGAACATGTTTACGCGGATGAACAAAACATTCGTTTATTAATAAAAGAGCATAAAATATTTGAAGAGCAATTTAATACTGAAAAAAATAAATATCTTAACATTAAGCAGTTTGGGAAATGGGAGACAGGCCGGTACATGGCAGAGATCAAGTCTGTTGATGCATTTGGAAACGATGTCATGAATAAAACATATTTTACTGTATATAATCCACGGAAAAAACAGGTGCCTTACCCGGCAACGGATTGGTTCACCCCGATAAAACATCATTGCGAACCCGGTGAAACCGCGCGGTTTTTAATTGGATCGGCATTGGAAGACGTGAGCGTGTTATATGAAATTGAACACAAAGAAAAGATTGTACACCAGGAATGGTTGACGTTGAACAGGGAACAAAAAATCATAGAGATCCCGGTGAAGGAAAAACACCGTGGAAATTTTGCCGTGCATTTCGTGTTCGTTAAAAACAACAGGCTCTACAACCATGATGAAATCATACATGTACCGTATACCAATAAAAAACTGGACATCTCGTTTGCAACCTTTCGTGATAAATTGTACCCCGGGCAGCAGGAAGAATGGCAAATCATTATCAAAGGCCACGAGAGTAAAAAAATAGCAGCAGAAATGATGGCTACACTGTATGATGCTTCCCTGGATCAGTTTGCTAAAAATCATTGGAATTTTAATATCTATAAGCAATATTATTCGCGTTTAAACTGGAAATCTTCTGTATTTAAAATTTTGCATTCAACCAATTTAAGTGAAGATTTTTATGATAGCTATTATTACAGCGAAAGTCATTATCCTTCATTAAGATGGTTTGGGCTAAATTTTCATAAAATCAGAAGGCCGCCTGTAACATTCGGTTATATGAGAGCATCGAAATCAGCAAATAAAAAGTCAGAAGCGCAACTTGAACAAGTAGTGATAGTAGAAAATGAGGTAGATATTTCTGATGAAATAGATACAGATGTTTCTGAACAAGCAGTGACTGATAAAAAAGGACATAAAAAACAAAACATCCAAATACGCACCAATTTCAATGAAACAGCATTTTTCTATCCGCATTTAACCAGTAATGCAGACGGTGAAGTCACCATCCGGTTTACCATTCCCGAAGCACTTACCCGTTGGCGTATGATGGGGCTTGCACATACCAGAGGCCTGAAATACGGATATATTGAAAATGAATTGACCACCCGGAAAGAATTGATGGTAAGCCCTAATGCCCCGCGTTTTTTCAGGAAAGGAGATACCATCGATTTTCCGGTAAAAGTCATGAATATATCAAAAAAAGATTTGGCAGGACAAGTCACTCTTGAATTATTGGATGCATTTACAAATACCCCGGTAAGTGGCATTTTACGGGATACATCAGGAAAGCCATTTAATGTGTCAGCCGGGCAAAATGATGTTGTCTCATTTAGGATGGTTATACCCGATGATGTGAACATGATAACGTATAAAGTGACAGCCCGGGCAGGAAAGTTTTCTGATGGCGAACAAAAACCTGTGCCGGTGCTCACCAACAGGATGCTGGTAACAGAATCGTTGCCATTAGCTGTAAGAGGCCGCGAAACCAAAACATTTACCCTTGATAAGCTTACCCAAGCCGGTTCTTCTGCCACGTTAAAGCACCATCAACTCACCCTTGAATACACGTCTAATCCCTCTTGGTATGCCATCCAGGCTTTGCCATATCTCATGGAATACCCGTATGATTGCACGGAACAAATTTTTAGCCGGTATTATGCCAATGCCATTGCTTCTCATATAGTCAATGCCCACCCCAGGATTAAACAGGTGTTTGATCACTGGCGAACAAGCACGGGATCAAACGAACTGATCCCGAACCTCGAGAAAAATCAGGAATTAAAAAGTATACTCCTGGAAGAAACACCCTGGGTCTTGGATGCAGAAAGTGAATCGGCCAGGAAGAAAAGAGTGGCATTGCTCTTTGACCTGAACCGGATGCGCGATGAACTTAACAGTTCAATGCTTAAGTTACAAAAAGCACAGTCATCCAATGGAGGATTTCCCTGGTTTAAGGGAATGCGCGATAATCGGTACATTACTCAACATATCGTGAATGGAATGGGCCATCTGGATCATATTCATATCCTTGCAATAAATGAAAAACAGGAGACATGGAACATGTTCAAAAAAGCTGTTCATTATTGTGATCAAAGAATTTTGGAAGATTACAGGCAATTGCAGGAAGATTATTCTAAAACCCAAATGCAAGAAGACCATTTGAGCCATATTGCCATTCATTATTTATATGGACGAAGCTTTTTTCCCGGAATACCGGTGGCGGATAAATGCAACGAAGCCTATGAGTATTATATGGAACAGGCTAAAAAATTCTGGACAGGCAGGAATATTTATGATAAAGGCATGATTGCATTAATTCTGCACCGGAATGGAGACCAGAAAACATCCAAAACAATTGTGGAATCGCTTAAAGAATATGCCATTGTTGATGAAGAAATGGGCATGTACTGGAAAACAAACAGGAGGGGATACTATTGGTACCAGGCACCCATAGAAACCCAGGCGTTGATGGTGGAGGTGTTTAGTGAAGTAACAGCAGACGCGAAAGCAGTAGAAAACATTAAAATATGGCTGTTAAAACAAAAACAAACGAACGATTGGGGCACTACAAAGGCAACCGTTGAAGCCTGTTATGCACTGTTAATACAGGGGGGCGACTGGCTGGCTGATGATGAACTGGCTGAGATCAGGATTGGCCAAAAACAAATTAACCCGCGGGAAATGGATGACGTGAAAGTAGAAGCCGGCACCGGGTATTTTAAAACTTCGTGGAACACGAAAGAGATAACTCCCGGGATGGGAGAGGTGACTGTCAACCAAAAAAATAAAGGCATTGGATGGGGAGCATTGTACTGGCAGTATTTTGAAGATATGGATAAGATCACGCCCCATGAAACACCGTTGCAACTGAACAAGAAATTATTCATTGAAAAAACAACATCAAGTGGGAATGTGATTGAACCCATGGGGGATAAGGAACCTGTCAACGTGGGAGATAAAATCATTGTACGTATAGAATTGCGGGTTGACCGGGATATGGAATTTGTTCATATGAAAGATATGCGCGCTTCGGGGTTTGAACCCGTCAACGTCATGTCAACATACAAATGGCAGGATGGACTGGGCTATTATGAAAGCACGAAAGATGCAGCTACCAACTTTTTCATGGATTATTTGCACAAGGGCACATATGTATTTGAATATCCATTGCGGGCCACGCACGAAGGGAATTTTTCCAATGGCATAACCACCATTCAATGTATGTATGCCCCTGAATTTACTTCACATTCAGAGGGGATCAGGGTTGATATTGAGTGATGATTTGAGGGCTTTAACCCGGAAAATTCATGCCATTAGCTTTGTGCAGATGCAAGGCGCCTAAGC
>CAYMKE010000057.1:0-14924 GCA_964390955.1 uncultured Bacteroidales bacterium
TGGATAGTCCGAGCCCTGTCCCTCCTCTTTCACGGCTTCTGCTTCTGTCAACACGATAAAATCGTTCAAAAATACGTGGTAAATGCTCTTCTTCAATACCAATACCATTGTCACATACTTCAATTAAATATTTCTTGTCCATATCATAAGTGCCAATGGTTACTTTTCCATCTTCAACACCATATTTAATGGCATTGGAAACAAGGTTAACGATCACCTGGTGTATTCGTTCTTTGTCACCTTTAACAAAGCAAGGATTAATAAACCCTTTTTTAAATTTCAATTGAATTTGATGCTGGGTTGACATTGGTTGTAAATGATCATATACTTCATTTACTAAATCCCATAAATTAAATTCTTCGATCTCGAGGTTCATCTTGCCGTCTTCTATTAATGCGATCATTTCGAGGTCTTCAACTATGGCATTTAGCCGTTCTGCATTTTTGGATGCTTTTTTCAGATATTTAATATTTATTTTTTCGTCATGAATTCCACCGTCCAATAATGTATCAATATACCCTTGTAAATGAAAAATCGGGGTTTTCAGTTCATGTGAGACATCTCCCAGGTATTGCCGCCGGTATTCTTCCATCCTTTTCAATTGCCTTATCGTTTCCTGATCTTCCGACATGCTTTTTAGTGCTTCCTGCTCCACATCTTCAATAATATTCCGGTTCATATCCATTTTATCTTCTGCAAGTTCTTTGGTGGTTTTGGATTTAGCAATCGTTTTATAGATTAATTTAATTTTCCTGTAAATAAAATATTCAAGAAAATATATTAAAACAAGATAGCAGGTAAGAAATATAACAAGCGGGATAATGGCATATAAATACCAGTTTAACGTATGTTGGATTGAAAAATGGATGATTACTAAAAAAACTATGACAACAGATGTCACAATTAACGAAACACCAATGGCGATTTGCTTAGGGGTCGGATTTTTCATTTGTTTCAGTCTATTCGCCAAATTTAAGTATAAATCCATGATGTCCGTGTAAAATTAATGTTAAGTTATTATTAAGTTAAGTTTAATATTCATTCGGTAAACAAACCTTTATTAAATTGATCAAAAACTCAAAGATCATAAATAATTTAATATAATATGGGCACTACTGATTTTTTTATTAATATTATGATAATATTCTATTTTAAATAGATAATTTTGCCATGATATGATTTATTCTAATAACAAAAAAGATACCATAATTAAATATAGATCATTATGAATGTATTGTTGATTGGATCAGGAGGCAGGGAACATGCACTGGCATGGAAAATAGCTCAAAGTAATTTATTAGATGAGTTATACATAGCACCGGGGAATGCCGGAACACAAAAAACAGGCAAAAATATACAAATTGTATCATCTGATTTTAAATCGTTATCCGATCTTGTAAAAGAGCGCTCTATAAAAATGGTTGTCGTTGGCCCCGAGTCGCCATTGGTAGACGGGCTATATGATTATTTCGTTAATGATCCCGGATTAAAAGATGTCGCAGTAATCGGCACACCAAAATCAGGAGCATTATTGGAAGGCAGTAAAAGCTTTGCCAAACAGTTCATGCAACGTAATAACATTCCCAGTGCTGCATTCGCAGGATTTTCAAAAGATGAAATAGTACAGGGAAAAGAATATCTTGCCAAACTTTCTCCTCCTTACGTGTTAAAAGCAGACGGACTTGCTGCGGGAAAAGGTGTATTGATCATCAATGATTTAAAAGAAGCTCAAGATGAACTGAATCACCTGCTTTCCGGAAAATTCGGCAAAGCAAGTGAAAAAGTCATTATTGAAGAATACATGGATGGAATAGAATTATCAGTATTTATATTGACCGATGGTAAATCATATAAAATATTACCGGAAGCAAAAGACTATAAAAAGATAGGAGAACAGGACACGGGCTTGAATACCGGGGGTATGGGCGCAGTCTCCCCTGTTCCGTTTGCAGATAAAAAATTTATGAAAAAAGTTGAAGAAAAGGTCATCAAACCCACCATTGACGGGTTGCAAAAAGATGATATCCCTTACAAAGGTTTTTTATATATTGGATTAATGAAAATCAATGAAGAACCTTATGTTGTTGAATACAATGCCCGAATGGGCGATCCGGAAGCCGAGGTTGTCATTCCCAGGATCAATAATGACATTCTTGAGCTTTTTTCTATGCTGGAAAACGGTACATTATCAGAAGCAGAAATCAATATAGACCCGCGCACTGCTGCAACCATTATTCTTGCATCTAAAGGTTACCCGGAACATTATGAAAAAGGAAAAGAAATAGCCCGTATTGATGACATTAAACAAAGCATTGTCTTTCATGCAGGCACCAAATTATCAAAAGGCCATGTGGTAACCAACGGTGGAAGAGTGATTGCAATTACCGCCCTGGGGAATAACCTTGATGAAGCCCTCCAAAAATGTTACCAGGATGCAGAAATCATACATTTTGAAGGAAAATATTACCGGAAAGATATCGGTTTTGACATAAAATAATTCATTATAATCATGATTTTAAAATTATTCCGTAGTTATAACCCTTTTTTGATTGTACTCATCCCTCTCATCGGTATTGCATTATGGTGGCAGGCTTTTCAAACTGAAACACAAAACATCTTTCATTTTGACACGTACCAGATGTTTTTATATAAAGCAACAGACCGCTTTTTTGAAGGTTTTCCTTTAATCTCCAAAATATCCTGCTTTATCCTGCTTATTATCCAGGTTTTTATACTCAATCAATTAAACAAAAAATACTTGATTGTCAATGTTCGTACGTATCTGCCTGCTTTTTTCTTCATCATTATTACCAGTAGTTTTATTGAATTACAACGAATCAATCCCGCTATATTTGCCAGCCTCTTTTTAATCATGGCCATTGACAAGGTGTTTGATTCATACAGAATAAAAGGGCTTGCATATCATTATTTTGAAGCCGCTTTTATCATTAGTCTTGGCAGTTTATTTTACCCGCCTGCTGCTTTTTTTATCATCTTTTTATGGTTTGCAGCAGCACAGCTCCGTCCGTTTCATTGGAGAGAATGGTTATTTCCTATCCTTGGATTAATAACTCCATATATATTGTTAACAGGTTATTATTATGTTTTTAAACAGGAGTTATTCTATTTTATCGATTACCTTAAAACCAATTTTAATTATCATATTGAAGCAACAAATTATTTCACTCTGCCATACATGATTTTTTATGGATTTATTCTTTTTATCACCTTTATCGCTATTATGCATATTTTTTCAACATTGTTTAAAAAGAAAATCCAGGCAAGAAAATCATTTACACTCTTTACATGGCTACTCATTATTTCATTGTCAATATTCTTTTTTGATGCATCTGCATCGTTTGAAATGATCTATTTAATTGCAGTACCCATATCATTTTTATTATCCGATTATTTTGCCCACTTACGTTCAAGGGCATGGGGTGATATAGTACTTATTTTAATTTTTCTAAATCTTATTTTCATTGAACTAACAAAATATAATATTATTAAGGTCTAACAAAAAACCTGTTTTTATGTTACAGAAGCAACCAATTCGCAACAAACATATCATTTATATTTTTATATTATTTTGTTTCCCAATCCTTTCGCGTTGTAATGATCAGCACACAATTCGTGGAGTGATAAAAGGGTATGCCAACAAAAACATTTACCTGGCTGCTATTGAAGGAGATCATGTACGGATAAAAGATACAACCACAACAAACAAGTCAGGAAAATTTAATATCAATATGAATGATTACCCTGCCCCTGCTATGTATAAATTAATATTAGGCAAAGGTAACCTGAGCGATAAAAAAGTACATGAAACCGGATTTGAGATTCTTTATAATCAGGAAGACATTGAAATTCATGCATCCTCTGCTTTTCCCTCTTATGATAGCATAACGATCATCCGGTCAGAAGAAAACAAGTTGTATTATGAATTTATAAAAAAACAGAACATCTTTAACCAGAAAATGAATGTTCTGGCCTCTGCTGTTGACAACTATCCTGTTGATGATGAATTTTACAAACATGCATATAAGAATTATGAACTCGTGCAAACACAATGGAATGATTACATTGAACAAACCACTGAAAAACACCCTGATATGTTTGTAACGGATATCATGCAAGCCGCCTATATCCCTTTTTTGAATGCTGAAATCCCCCCATCAGAGCGCTCAGAATATATTAAAGCACATTATTTTGACCATAACTTTTTCAACGACCCTTCATTGATCAAAACAAATATTCTTACCCGCAAAGTCATTGATTACCTGTCGCTTTATCGCGGCAATCAACTATCGCCCAGAGAACAAGAGCAAGAATTCACAAAAGCAGTAGACTCCATCTTATTATATGCATACATCAATAAAGAAGTATATGATTTTGTACTCCATTACCTCATCAAAGGCTTTGAAAGCTTTAAAATGGAACAGGTACTGGCACATATTGCTGATCATCATTTGAATAAAAACCGTTGCGAAAACAATGACAGTCAGTACAAAAAGCAATTGGCCGGATATAGCAAATTCTCCATCGGGAAAAAAATTCCTGATTTTGAATTTAAACATAACGGACAAAGCAAAATGCTTTCACAAATTGAAAAACCCAATAAACTAATTGTATTTTGGGCCAGCTGGTGTCCGCATTGCAAGCAACTAGTCGTAAAACTTAATAAATTATACCGGGGAAAAAAAGAAAAAAACTGGGAAGTGATTGCCATATCCCTTGACACAAACAAAACCGATTATTATAATTTCATTGAACAGCATCAGTTTTCATGGATCAATTATTCGGATTTTAAAGGATGGAACAGTCCATTAACCCAACAATTCAATGTTTTTGCCACACCTACGTTGTTTATGATTGATAAAAAAAATCAAATTATTGCCAAACCAATTACTTATCCAGAGGTTAAAAAGACTGTAGAAGAGGTTGACTTGAAATAATAGAACTCAATTATATCATTAATTTTTCTTATTCAAATTTATAAAGCCGGGTATTTTATTTTAATTTTTTTTTTTGTAAATTTATAACATAATTCGCTGTTAAATTATAAATATACAATAGTAAGTTAATGAAAAATAAACAGGTAATACTGATTCTTTTTTTACTTTTCAACATTCAGATTTTGAAAAGTCAAATTACTTTCCAAAAGAGTTATGATGCTCAATTTCATGAAAGAATCATAACCTCATGTGCGACTGCTGATGGGAATTATCTTTTGGGAGGTGAATTAGATGTCGTAAATAAAATATTCATTTGTAAAATAAATCCCTATGGGGATATTATATGGTCAAAAAAATATTATCATAACACAACAGAGACATTAACTAAAATAATCGAGACAGATAATGGGAATATAATAGTTTTAGGAAAAACAACGTTTCTTGGTGGCATTAAAAAAAATTTTCTTTTAAAAACAGATCATTTAGGTCGTATTATATGGTCCAAAACCTATGGAGATGAAAACAATATAAGGACAAATGATCTGATTAAAACATCTGATAGTTGTTTTATTCTTTTGAATCCCAGAAAAATCATTAAATTTAACGAATTGGGTGACATTATATGGAATGTCAAACCTGATTTTGGTGGTGGATTAACCTCTCTTACCCTCACCAATAATAATAAAATTTGCATCATTGGTAATAGAGCAGAATCAAAACAAGATGTCAATGATTTAATAGTTCTATTTATCTCTCAAGATGGACAATTACAAAATAAGAAATATTATATTTTAGACTCATATTGCTTTTTCTCAAAAAAAGTTATAATGCTACCTGATGGAGTAATAATGCATGGTGAGATTTTAAATTCAAATGATCATACAACCGAATATAATTTTTTCTTAAAAACAGACAATCAGGGAAATACAATATGGTTTAAAAAACAAGATAATTCTTGCCTCACCTATAATGACCGTTTTAACATCACGCGATTTAAAAACAAATTTTACGCTGGTGCTTATATTAATTCACATAATGCACCGGCTATTTTTAAAATGTCGGAAAATGGCGATGTTGAATGGGCAAACATATATGGCAACGGAAATATAATCAATTATTTACATGACATTACCATAGCTACTCAAGAACTTTTAGTTTCAGGGAGAGAAAATAATACAGGAAATGCTTATGTGATAAGAATGGACACCAACGGGGCATCAGGTTGTAATCAAACCCCAATAAACATTACTATGAGTAATTTGGACATTACAACCAAAAACTTAAACGGTTCCCTTGTTAATGTAACCGGAACAATGGAAAACATTCCATTTTTTCAGGCGGATATCACTTTTAAAGAGTTTACATATTGTGAATCAATACCCCCATCTCCTCCTATAATTCAACCGGATTTTAGCATAAAAAAAACGTTTAAAAATTGCCCATACCAAATATCCTTTTCAATTGATGACATCAATCTTCCCAATGACTCCTTATTACCTTTAAATGTTTTGTCAGGAAATGAACCTAAACATGGCCATATCAATATTAATACTGACACTAGTCTCACTTACTATCCCGATATCCAATTCACAGGAAATGATAGTTTTTCTGTTTGTGTTTGCGACACCACAGGCTTATGTGATACTGCAAAAATATTGATGAATGTAGTAGAACATCAAATTCATTTAGGAAATGATACTGTTCTATGTAATTATGATGAATTAATATTAAATGCTGGATTGGAATTTGACAGCTACCAATGGCAAGACGGTTCAACGGAACAGACGTACATAGTTGATGTTCCTGGCATATACCATGTAAAAGTCTTTACAGGTTCATGCTCAGTCAGTGATACCATTGCCGTTGATTATGAATATATTCTTCCTGTAAATTTAGGACAAGATACTTCAATTTGTGAAAAAGATAGCATAAAATTAAATGCCGGTGCAGGATATGAATTTTATCAATGGCACGATGGCACAGAGAGCAATAATGACTCCGTTTTTGTTGCTGATACAGTTGGCTGGCATTGGGTGAATGTTTCAAAAGGAGTATGTCAAATCAATGACTCAATTTATATAGAATATGATACCATTCCTGTTATTATGCTTGGAAATGATACTATACTGTGCAACTACCAATCCCTGACGCTTAATCCGGGAACCGGATATGATAAATACCTGTGGCATGATAATTCTTCCGGACATTCATTTGTGGTTACAACTGAAGACACATGCCATGTTACTGTTACAAATGGTGCTTGTAAAGGAAGAGATACAATTGTAATATTCTATGATACCATTGTTCCGGTGAACCTCGGTCAAGATACAATATTGTGCGATGGAGATAGTGTTAAATTAAATGCCGGTGCAAGATATGAATTTTATCAATGGCACGATGGCACAGAGAGCAATAATGACTCCGTTTTTGTTGCTGATACAGTTGGCTGGCATTGGGTGAATGTTTCAAAAGGAGTATGTCAAATCAATGACTCAATTTATATAGAATATGATACCATTCCTGTTATTATGCTTGGAAATGATACTATACTGTGCAACTACCAATCCCTGACGCTTAATCCGGGAACCGGATATGATAAATACCTGTGGCATGATAATTCTTCCGGACATTCATTTGTGGTTACAACTGAAGACACATGCCATGTTACTGTTACAAATGGTGCTTGTAAAGGAAGAGATACAATTGTAATATTCTATGATACCATTGTTCCGGTGAACCTCGGTCAAGATACAATATTGTGCGATGGAGATAGTGTTAAATTAAATGCAGGGGCAGGATATGACTTGTATCTATGGCACAATGGCACAGAAAGCGATAATGACTCCGTTTTTGTTGCTGATACAGTTGGCTGGTATTGGGTGAATGTTTCAAAAGGAGTATGTCAAATCAATGACTCAATTTATATAAAATATGATACCATTCCTGATATTATGCTTGGAAATGATACTATACTGTGCAACTACCAATCCCTGACGCTTAATCCGGGAACCGGATATGATAAATACCTGTGGCATGATAATTCTTCCGGACATTCATTTGTGGTTACAACTGAAGACACATGCCATGTTACTGTTACAAATGGTGCTTGTAAAGGAAGAGATACAATTGTAATATTCTATGATACTATTGTTCCGGTGAACCTCGGTCATGATACAGCATTGTGCGATGGCGATAGTATGCAGTTGAATGCCGGATATGGTTATGACTACTATAAGTGGAAAAATGGAATTGAAGGTGTTAATGATTCAATGATTATTATCTATCATCCGGGTAAGTACAATGTTGTGGCTACTAAAAACATATGTCATACAAGTGATACTATAGAAATTATCGGTAAAACATTACCTCAAACCCTCATAATATGTGATACTTTTCTGTGTGAAAAAGATACAAATGCAATTAAAGCTTACGGCGGAGAATCCTATCTCTGGAGTACCCAGGATACAAGCTCAACAATATATACATCTCCTAATATTACTAAAAAATATTATGTATCAGTCTATAATACATGCGGGTACACAAAAAACTCTGTCACTATAAACGTTCAACCTTTGCCCGTTGCAAAAGCTGGGAGTGACAAAACCCTCATGCCTGGTCAAAAAACAACTTTGTCAGCTTCAGGAGGATCAAATTATTTATGGAGCCCCATTACTCATCTTAGTTGTTATAATTGTAAAACCCCGGAAGCTTTTCCTGTTAATACCACTACCTATTATGTAACTGTAACCGATGAGCATGGATGTTCAAATATCGATTCAATCATTGTAAATATCAGTCCCATAATCATCCCAAATGCATTTAGTCCAAACGGGGATGGAGTCAATGACACATGGACAATCAAGAACATTGAAAATTTCCCTGATAATAAAATTGAAATATTTAATAGATGGGGAAAACGATGTTATTATAAAAAGAATTATACCAATGACTGGAGTGGAAGCTTTAATAATAATCCTTTACCTGATGGGGTATACTATTATATTGTAAAAATTGAAAATAAAACATTTAAAGGAAGTGTAAATATTATTAGATAATGAACCAGGAAATAACAATATTTCTGAAAGTCATGGGGATAATTATAAATGAACGAATGGTGGTTTGTAAACATAATAAACTTCATGATAAAGTACATTCAACCATAAAAAAATAAAAGGATGAAAAAAACCAGCATATTATATCTCATTTTATTTTTTATCGGATTATGTTCACATAGTCAACAAGTATTTCAGTTAAGTCAATATATGTTCAATGACTTCCTTTATAACCCTGCTTTATCCGGTTTTAGTGACAATCTTGAGGCTTCATTCTCTTTTCGAAGGCAATGGGCTGGTTTTACGAATGCTCCTCTAACAAGTATAATTAGTATTCGGAGTTCATTGGATAGCAATAAATATGGAATTGGAGGCTTTATCTTTTCAGAAAAACTTGGATTGTTAAATAAAAATGGGATCAATGGTTCTTATTCTTATTGTGCAAAATTTGATAAAACCTATAGATTATACATGGGGCTTTCTTTAGAATTCACGCAAATATCAATGAATAATGATGACCTACTCATCATAGAGGAAAATGACAATAGGATCAATTCTAAAATCAATTCTTCCTCACTCATACCGGATGCAAATATTGGTATATATTTTATGGGAAAAAATTATTATTTAGGATTTTCAGCTATACAATTGTTTGGTTCCAATCTTAATATTATACCAATAGCTAATGAAAGCCAATATTATCATGATAACTCGTGTCATTACTTCTTAATGGGTGGTTATAATCGTATATCATTGGCCAATGATATTAACATGGCTCCGTCATTCTTAATAACTAAAGCATTTGGTAGTCCGCTCTGCTTCGACATAAATGCTAAATTTGAGTATATAAAAAAATATTGGTTCGGTTTGACTTACAGAACATATGACGCGATTGTTGTCATGGTAGGATTAAACTTCTTTGATCACTGGGAATTCGGTTACTCTTACGATATAACTACATCACCTATTAGCTATTATAGCCAAGGAACTCATGAGCTATTTCTAAAATATAATGTTATGGGTAAAAAATAAACCCTAATCTTTTAATTTCTAATAACCGTTATCAAAACTTAATGTTAATAATTTCAAGAAACTGAACCAAAGGCTGCCCATCCGGACAGCCTTTTAAAATAATTATAAAAAAAACGAAACAAATTATCTTACATCATACCGCCCATTCCTCCCGGGGGCATTCCACCGCCTGCAGGTGCGCCATCGTTTTCTTCTTTTTCTTCTGCCAGTACACATTCTGTTGTAAGGAACATGCCGGCAATAGAAGCTGCATTTTCAAGGGCAATACGTGTTACTTTGGTTGGGTCAATAACACCTGCTTTGAGAAGGTTTTCATATTTCTCTGTACGTGCGTTGAAACCAAAATCTTTTTCACCTTCAAAGACTTTTTGTACAACAACAGACCCGTCTAAACCGCAGTTATTCACGATTTGACGAATAGGTTCTTCCAATGCTTTTTTTACTATGGCAAAACCGAGTGTTTCGTCTTCATTATTGCCTTTTTCTTTTTCTATATGAGGAACTGCTCTCAGGAAAGCAACACCGCCACCGGGAACAATGCCCTCTTCAACAGCGGCCCGGGTAGCGCTAAGTGCATCTTGTGCACGGTCTTTTTTCTCTTTCATTTCCATTTCAGAAGCAGCACCAACATAAATTACAGCTACACCACCTGCCATTTTAGCAAGTCGCTCTTGTAATTTCTCTTTATCATAATCAGAAGATGTTTCTTCGATTTGTTTTTTGATCTGGTTTATCCTTGCGTCAATATTGCTCTTTTCACCGGCTCCATTTACTACGGTTGTATTCTCTTTATCAATATTGATTTTTTCACATTGCCCCAGCATTTCCATAGAAGCACCTTCCAGGTTCAATCCTTTTTCTTCCGAAATGACTGTACCACCTGTTAATACGGCAATATCCTCGAGCATTTCTTTACGCCTGTCGCCAAATCCGGGAGCTTTCACACCGGCTACTTTTAATGATCCCCTGATCTTGTTTACGATCAATGTGGCCAATGCTTCACCTTCAATATCTTCGGCAATAATTAATAATGGTTTGCCTGATTGTGAGATTTGTTCAAGAATTGGAAGTAAATCCTTCATTGTAGATAATTTCTTATCTGTGATTAAGATGTAAGGATTTTCCAATACTGTTTCCATTTTCTCTGCATTGGTAACAAAATGAGGTGAGATATAACCTCTGTCAAACTGCATCCCTTCTACAGTTTCTACTTTTGTTTCAGTTCCCTTAGCTTCTTCAACCGTAATAACACCTTCTTTTTTTACTTTTTCCATTGCACTGGCAATGAGTTTTCCTATTTCAGGGTCATTGTTTGAAGAAATTGAAGCCACTTGCATGATCTCTTCGCTGCTGTGGCTGATGCCTTTGCTTTGTCCTTTTAAGTTTTCTATAACGATCTCTACAGCTTTGTCTATACCACGCTTAAGGTCCATTGGATTAGCTCCTGCAGTAACATATTTAAGTCCTGCATCAATGATTGCTTTTGTTAAAACAGTTGCTGTGGTTGTTCCGTCACCAGCATCATCATTGGTTTTAGAAGCAACTTCTTTCACCATTTGTGCTCCCATATTTTCGAAATTGTCAGGTAATTCAATTTCTTTTGCTACAGTTACACCATCTTTAGTTACCTGTGGAGCGCCAAATTTTTTATCAATTACTACATTTCTACCTTTGGGCCCTAATGTAACTTTCACGGAATTAGCCAATTGGTCTATTCCTTTTTTTAATGCATCTCGTGCTTTAATGTCATATAAAATTTCTTTTGCCATTTTTTTATTGAATTTTAAAGTTTTTACTAATAATTAAAATGATTACACAATAGCCAATATGTCAGATTGGCGCATGATCAAATAATCTTTTCCTTCTAATTTAAGTTCATTTCCGGCATACTTACCATATAATACAGTATCACCTTCATTTACTTCCATCTCTTCGTCTTTAGTTCCTTTTCCTACAGCTACTACCGTACCCTGCTGTGGTTTCTCTTTTGCAGTATCTGGAATGATGATACCGCTTTCAGTTTTTTCTTCAGCTTCTTGTGGTTCAATCAAAACACGGTCTGCCAATGGTTTAACACTTACTTTTGCCATTTTCTATTTATAATTTTAAGTTAGACAAATAAATTATTGCATTCCTGCAAGCATATATTATGCCAAAAAATGATATTTCTAAAAAATATTTACTTTTTTTTTAATACAACAGAGGAATTATTCAATATTCATGACAGAATGACATTCTCTTGTTTTAAATGAATGGATTCATCCTGTTCTGCCTTTAAAATAAAAGGAAAAACACCTAATTGAGTACATAAAATAAAATCTTTCCGCGGTGAAAATGATTGATTTTTTTCTTCAAAAAACCGCTTTCCCGGCCCGTTTTTCATTTTCTCAACCATTTCATTAAAATCTGTATCTTTGTTTTTCAGCGTATTATAAATATATTCTGCACAAAATGTATCTTCCAATGTTGGATGTTTTGTGGCATATCCCATACAAACAAGTGACAAATGTTCAGGTTTTTGTTTTTTTATGTATTGAATAATGGCATAAATATTCACAAAACTCCCGGTGATAATTTCATCGGCTTGTGTTGCATTATGAATACCCTGAGTTCCGGCACTTGTTGTATGCACAACTGTTTTTCCTGTAAAATCAACATGCTCAATATGTGCCGGTGAATTCCCATAATCAAACCCTGCCGGGATCTTATCATCACGCTCTCCCATCAAAATATAATCAGGATATTCATTTTTCAGTGCATATGCAATGTCAATATCACCTACCGGGATGATCGTTTTGGCATGATTATGCATGACATAACAAGCTGTTGTAAATGCCCTGAACACGTCAATTACCACTGTTAAACCGCGTGCCTGCCTGGCTCCTTCAATGAGTTGTAAAATATTAATATTCATTACTTCTTTCAAATACAAAATGTCAACACAACCATCATGTTGGCACAAAAATAGAATTTCTTACTAAACTTTTAAAATTTATGTTTACATTTGTTCAAACTACTTAGTGTTTGTCCATAATGTCCGCTAACTTCGTTACGCTTGCCCCAAAATTGCTCATTTACGGCAGTAAACTGCGCATTTTGGGGCTTCGCAAGCCTCGTTATCGAACATTATGATGCAAACACTTGAATTTATGACAAGCTTTAATTATGAAAAAACATATACATAACACGCTTCATTTTCTCAAACATGATGTTTGGAGTATTCCTATAAAAGAATTATCGCCATTACGTTCATTTTTGATCCGCCAGATCAGAATTTTCCTGTTGGCTGCCAAAGGATTTGCAGATGACAAAATTCAATTGCGGGCCACCGCCCTATCTCTATACACCTTGTTATCCATCGTACCGATCCTTGCCATGGTATTTGGTATTGCCAAGGGGTTTGGATTGGAAAAAAGAGTAGAGACATTATTGATGAATAATTTCAGTGGACAGGAAGAAGTTTTGAGCTTTTTAATCAAATTTGCCAACCAAATGCTTGAAAACACGAAAGGTGGTTTTATTGCAGGTGTTGGGCTCATCGTGTTGTTTTTTGCAGTAATGAAAGTACTCGGCCACGTAGAAGCGGCATTCAACAATATTTGGCAAGTCAGGCAATCGCGAACGTTTTTCCGTAAGTTCAGTGATTATTTTTCTCTTATCCTGATTGCTCCGGTATTGATTTTCCTTTCGAGCAGCCTGGCAGTATTTATTTCTACCCAGCTTAAAGGCATGGCTGAAACCGTAACAATTATCGGGTATTTTAGCCAGGTTATCACCATCATTATCACCATTATCCCTTATGTTATTACCTGGTTGCTCTTCACATTTGTGTACATCATCATGCCCAATACCAAAGTGAATTATAAATCTGCTCTTGTTGCAGGAATAATAGCCGGGACAGCCTTTCAATTAGTACAATTAGGATACATCCACTTCCAGGTACTCATGTCGCGTTACAATACAATTTACGGGAGTTTTGCTGCCCTGCCTTTATTTATTATATGGCTGCAAATATCCTGGTTACTGGTCTTGTTTGGTGCAGAGATCTCTTTTGCCAATCAAAACATTGAACGATACGAACATGAAAGTGAATCCCTGAACATCAGTCACTTTTACAGGCGAATTTTAACACTGCTGATCGCCAAAACTGTAATCCGGAATTTTGAACAGGGAAACAAACCTTATACTGCATCTGAAATTGCTCATAAATTAGGATTACCGATCAGGATCGTCAGGGGTATCCTTTTTGAGCTGACCGATGCCAACATTTTTAATGAAATCATCAGCGAGAATATTGACAAAGCATTCCAGCCTGCGGTGGACATACATAAAATTACAGTGAAATACATCATTGAAACCCTTGATAAAAAAGGACATGATGATATTAAAATTGAACAAACCGAAGACCTTAAAAAGATTGCCCATGCACAAGACTCTTTTTTCAAGGCATTTGAAAAAACACCGGAAAATAAATTGCTAAAGGATATATAACCCGCATTATTCAATGCATGATTAATCAAGTGGACAGGGTAAATAAACAGTGACTGTTTGCAATGATTTAGCAGTAAGAATAAGTGAATTTTGATTTCGTACCTATCTATTAATCCATTTTCTGAATTTACTCATTCTATTAAAACTAACAAGAACGTTCCCATCATATGCAGGCTTCAAATTCAATCCCATACGGCTTATAGACAGATTAACCATGTTGTTTATAGCATCAAAATTGACGATCACCTGGCGATTGATCCTGAAAAACTGTCCCGGGCAGATTTCCTGTTCAATCTTGTCAAGAGATAAGTCAATGCTAAACGTGGTTTTATCCATGGTGGTTAAAAAAGTATTTTTTTCTTCTGAAAAAAAATACGCGACAACTTCCGTTTTA
>CAYMKE010000058.1:0-14670 GCA_964390955.1 uncultured Bacteroidales bacterium
GGCTTAGGCGCCTTGCATCTGCACAAAGCTAATGGTATGAATGTTCCGGGTTAATAATTCATGCATTTTTGCATATATATTTTAATAAAAAAAGTACGAATACCCCTTCGTGTGTTTATTTTTTTATTATATTCGCAGAAATATATTTTTTTATCAACAATTTATCAACAAATATTTAACAATGCCATACAGACGTCTCCCCAATACAGACAATTCACGGATGAAAGCACTTAAACAAGCCCTTAGAAAAGGGCGGGAGCTCCCCCCTCTGAAATTAGCCTTTTCTCAACAATCATTAAACCGGTTAAAATCATTTGTGCCTTATTTTGAAAAAGCAATACAAATGTATAAGTGCACTTATGAGAATCAGGTTAAAAATAATAAAGCATACCTGGAAAAAGTAAGGAAAGCGAAATTATTCATCTCTCATTTTATCCAGGTGGTCAATATGTCCATTATGCGTGGTGAAATGAATTCCAATACCAGGGCATTTCTGGGTATCGAAGATTATGAAAACAAAGTACCACCTTTAAATACAGAATTAAGTGTGATTGAATGGGGGAAGCGATTAATCGAAGGTGAAGAAAACCGTAAAATGAGTGGCCTGGCGCCTGTAACCAACCCTTCCATTGCATTGGTGAAGGTGCGGTACGACCAGTTTATGGAAGCATACAGATTCCAAAAAACACTGCAAAAAGATAAAGACCGGACATTAAACAATTTGGCAGAATTAAGGGAACAGGCAGATGATATTATTCTGAATATCTGGAATGAAGTAGAAGAAACATTTAATGATCTGCCCAATGATACCAAACGGAGGAAATCTGAAGAATATGGATTGGTATACGTCTACCGCCGGAATGAAATTCATCAGTTTAATAATATGAATGTTTTGCAGCAAATGCCGAGCAAGGTAACATGTTAATAGTGTGGCTTTATTCTAATAAATGATTGATAGATTTTAAAAATAGTGTTTTGTTAATTTCTTTTTTCACCTGTTGACTTTCCAAATTATATGGCTTTTTGTTTTTTTCCATCGCACGTTTGAATTAGCCCCAAAATTGTAAGCAAGATATCAACCGGATTGTGAACTTTCTGTTTCGTGTTTATACACCATCCATATCAAGCCGCTCACAATCATCATACTGAGAATCGAAATATAATATGTATTTTGAGTAGTGCCTACCTTATCAATGGTGTTATTGACTTCTTCAATGGAAAAAATATTGTACACAATTACTGCCGTTGCATTATTTACAAAATGTGCCAGGATTGGCAGCCAGATTGACCCACTCCAAACAAACAGATAACCAAAAAAGACACCCAATAATAACCTGGGAATGAATCCATAAAACTGAAAATGAAATGCACTGAACAATATCCCTGCAATCAGGATTCCTACATGTTTGTTTTTTATCCAATTGATAAAGATGCGCTGAAAAACACCTCTGAATAGCAGTTCTTCACCAATCGCCGGAATGATGGCAATCATTAAAAAGTTTATCAAAAGATGAATGCCACTGTTTTGAGATAAAAATATTTCTGTGATTTCTTTGGCATTTTCTTCAGCCTTTTTCATCCATTGTTCCACGTTGCTTAATTGTTCGGGTAATTCAATCCCTGCATTCATTTCTGCTAAAAAATTGATTACCGGTAATGAAACCAGCATAACCAATACTACAAGAATTCCTGAATACAGGGAGATGTCTTTGTTCAAAGAAAGATAAGAAAAACTGTTCCGGTTGATAAACCATCCGATGATGAATGGCGGGATTAAAAATAATCCTGCAGATTGAATGATCTGGAGGAATTTTAATAATAAAACATTTGAATGCTCAGATGTGTCGGGTAGTGTGGTGAAGATTTCCTGTATGCTCACATCAAAAAGCAATGCTCCAATGACCATGCCTGCAACAGAAACGGCTAAAAAAATGATTGCTGTTATACCTATCGCAAAGATTAATTTTGCAAAAGGAGTAGCATCTGTCAAAAAACCTTTTTCCATATACTAATTAAGTTATATTTTTGTTTGATAAACAAAAATACACAAAATATTTTGATACAAACCGGAAATACAGATTTTAAAAAACGTCCGTTACTACTGGCTCCGATGGAAGATGTCACAGATACATCCTTTCGCACCTTATGCAAGCGATATGGTGCAGATTTGATGTTTACGGAATTTGTCGCATCTGAAGCGCTCATACGGGATGTGGAAGAGAGTTTTAAAAAAATGAAGATCGTTGAGCATGAAAGGCCATTGGGTATCCAATTGTTTGGCCATGATATAAATTCTATGAAACGTGCAGCCATGATTGCAGAACAAGTTCATCCGGATATGATTGACCTTAATTTTGGCTGCCCTGTAAAAAAGGTTACCTCCAAAGGAGCCGGAGCAGCTATGTTAAAAGACATTGATAAAATGCAACATATGGTATCCGAAGTGGTAAAAGCCGTGCATTTACCCGTGACTGTTAAAACGAGGATGGGGTGGGATGAGCAAAATAAAAATATTATTGATGTGATATTGCGACTTCAGGATGCAGGAATAAAGGCCATTACCATTCACGGGCGAACAAGGGCACAGTTTTATAAGGGCTTGTCAGACTGGGCTCTCATTGGACAGGCTAAGGAACATCCTAAAATTCACATTCCTGTATATGGAAACGGGGATATTGATAGCCCGCAAGCAGCATTGGATGCATATACCAAATACAATGTAGATGGCATCATGATAGGGAGGGGGGCTATAGGGAATCCCTGGGTATTTAATCAAATAAAACATTACCTTGCTACAGGCGAATTATTGAAACCACCCGGCATCAATGAAAAAGTAAACGTGGCAAAAGAGCATCTTATCCTTTCGATTCAATCGAAAGGCTGGCCTAAAGGAGTGCATGAACTGCGTCCGCATCTTTCTGCTTATTTTAAAGGATTGCCCGGGTTTAAAAAATTCCGGAATCAATTACTTACCCTGAAAGAGCAGGATCAGCTTATGTGCCTGTTGGATAAAATTAAAGAAACGTATTCCTGAATTTTTAGTCGTGGCCCGCGTTCGTATTATCAATATTATAGTGGAGTCCGATATTTTCTTTCCTGGCAATGGCCATTTTTATGATCAGGTAACTTACATTGATGAGGTTTCTTAATTCGCATAATGAACGTGACAGGATAGCGTTATTATACAGTTTTTCTGTTTCCTTATATATGATTTCAAGCCTGTTGATCGCTCTTTCCAGCCGTTCGTCAGACCTGACAATTCCTACATAATTGCTCATCATTTGTTGTATTTCTTTTCGGTTGTGCTCAATCATGATCCATTCTTTGGGATGGCTGGTCCCGTGCGTTTTCCATACAGGTATTTTTCTGTTCAATTGTGCTTTTTGAAGTCTCGGGATGGTATGACGGGCAATGTTTTTAGCATATACCACACCTTCAAGCAATGAATTGGAAGCCAGCCGGTTTGCACCGTGCAATCCGGTAGATGATACTTCTCCGGCTGCATAGAGATTGTGTATTGAGCTTTCCCCGTTTTTGTCCACGCGAATACCCCCGCATTGATAATGGGCTGCCGGGACTACAGGTATCATGTCTTTGGTAATATTGATATTCAATGACAAGCATTTATTGTATATATTCGGGAATTGGTGTTTTAGCTTATGTGCATCAATATGTGTGCAATCGAGGAATACATAATCATCGCCGTGTTTTTTCATTTCACTGTCTATGGCTCTTGCTACTATATCTCGCGGAGCGAGTGATTTCATGGAGTCATAGGCATCCATGAATTCATGGCCGCCGCGTGTTTTTAAAATGCCTCCTGCACCACGCAATGCTTCTGTGATAAGAAACGAGGGGCGTTCATTCGGATTATAAAGGGATGTGGGATGGAATTGGATGAACTCCATATGCTCAATGATCCCTTTGGCCCTGTATACCATTGCTATGCCGTCGCCGGTAGCTACAGGAGGATTGGTGGTGGTTTGGTATACATTGCCTGATCCCCCGGTGGCAATTACTGTAAATTTTGATAAGATGGTTTTTATATTATTGCTCCCTGCATCCATGGCATAGGCCCCGTAGCATTCTATGTCTGTATGGCTGCGTTTGACTTTACGGCCCAGGTGATGTTGCGTTAAAATGTCTACAGCAAAATAATTTTCCAGCACCTCAATGCATGGATGATCTTTTACTTTTTTCTCCAGTGTTTTTTGGATTTCAAATCCTGTGTTGTCTTTATGATGAAAGATACGGTTCTCTGTATGTCCGCCTTCACGTCCCAGTTGGTACTGGCCATTGACTTTTTTGTCAAAATCAATTCCCCATTGTATCAGGTCGTTAATTGCCTTTGGCGCTTCATGTACAACCATATCCACCACATCTTTACGGTTCAGTCCGTTTCCGGCAGAAATAGTATCCCGGATGTGTTTTTCAAAATTATCAGGTTGATATGTGACAGACGCTATTCCTCCTTGTGCAAAAAAGGTATTGGTAGATTCGAGCTTTTCTTTTGTGATGAGTAATACATGTCCATGATCTGCTACATGTAATGCAAGGGAAAGGCCGGCAATGCCGCTGCCAATCACAAGGTAATCAGTTTCTAAAACATTCATTCATATGATATTAAGTTACTAAGTTAATTGAGTTACTAAGTTGATTGAGTTGATTGAGTTGATTGAGTTAATTCAGTTAATTGAGTTAATTGAGTTGATTGAGTTGATTGAGTTAATTGAGTTAATTGAGTTAATTAAGTTGATTGAGTTTAGAGGTTTAGAAGTTTAGAAGTTTAGGCTCTATTTAAAATTTAGATTGGCAACTGCCAATTTTTGATCCTGTAATATCCTCTATACCCTTATACCTCTATACCTTTCTTTCCTTTTATAATCATGCTTCGCGCCTTTGCGGGACAGGCTGTGCCGATTAAATACGGGATAAATAGTGTGTAAAGAGCTTTGTCATCGGCGGTTCACCTGTTTTTTTGGATATATATGAATGTAAAAATAAAAAAACCGGCAGTTTAAACAAAATTAAACTGCCGGTTTTTGAATTGATTATATGGTTTTAATAGGTTATTTCTTGATATACATTAAGTCTTTGGTAATAACCTTATCACCTGCAATGACTTTGATGTAATAGGTTCCGTCGCTCATGCCAATCTTTTCAGGATATATTGTTTTGCTATATTGCCCGGCTTCAATTTGTTCATCCAGCACATTGGTTATCTTGCTTCCCATTGAGTTATATAATTCAATTTTTACCTGGCACGTTTCCGAAGTAAACAGGTTTATTTTAAATTCCTCATGGAATGGGTTGGGGAATATTTTTGCTTTGATGTCAATGCTGGCTGTAGCACTTTTTTCCTGTTTGTCATCTTTTTCTTCCTGCATGATTCTCCATGCATCAGCATAATAAGCTGTACGGGACGTTTTTGATTCATCGCCGTTTTGATAAGTGATGATAGAGAGTAATGGATATCTTACTTCATCACAATACCACCGGTAAGTGACTGCTGTGGTACTGCTGCAATGTCCGAATGATCTGGTCCTGGTTGTTTTTAAACGCAATACATTTTCAATTTTAACATTGCCGGGAAGAATGAGTGTTCCGTAGCCATCGGCTTCCAGTTTGTATTCACCGCCTAATTCGCTTACATGGTTATTGTTGCTGTAATAGCCGCTGAATTCTCCTTCATAGGTGTCTCCATAAGCAAAAGGGAAAACCATTTTAACAAATGGTTCATCGTATTTAATTACAGTATTCTGCTTTGTGATCATTCCGGTTTGTTTTACAATATTGTCTTCAACAGTAAAACAAAATTTATTACCGTATTCTTCAATGATCGTGTTGGTTTCAGGGATGTCTGTTGCCAGGCCGCCATCCAGCATATGGCTTACCAGGTCACTTGCTTCTTCAAGGCCTGAAAAATCCCAAAACTGGTTTGTACCTGCAGACCCGGGGTCTACATTATTACATATTTTGAAATGATGATGATCACCTGTACTTATAGCATGATTTTCATTTGTCAATACGGTTTGTGCCTGCAATGCCGCCATTGTAAAAAGCATTGAAAGCAAAAGAGTCATTTTTTTCATGTCATTAAGGTTTAAAGTTTTACAATTTTGTTAAGTAGTAATCTATAATGTTTTACTAAAAAAACAATACTAAGTTTCAATATTCAAAGATAATAATTGTTTTTTTAATTAAATTATTTTTTATATTAAATAATTAACAATATAAAATTAATATTTTTGCATGAATTATCAAAATAAAAACAGTGAAAAATCAATGCATAAGAAAAATTTTTGATTCCTTTCGTAATCTTAAAATCCTGGTTGTGGGGGATGTAATGATTGATGCTTATATTTGGGGAGAAGTGGAACGTGTTTCCCCGGAAGCTCCTGTGCCTGTTCTTTCTGCTATAACAAAAGAAAACCGGTTGGGTGGAGCAGCGAATGTAGGGGTCAATATACAGGCCCTTGATGCAGAACCCATCATTTGTTCTGTCATTGGAGATACAAATTACAGAAGTGTTTTTGAAACACTGTTGCAGCAGGAAAACATGTCGGATGAAGGAATCATTAAAGACAAGAGCCGGCCTACAACTGTGAAGACCAGGATTATTTCGAATCATCAGCAATTAATCCGTATAGATGAAGAAGATACCAAGCCTGTTTCGCAGGAAATAGAGTTGCAAATGATAGAGAGGATCAAATACCTGATGGAAAATAAAGAAATCAATGCTGTGATTTTTGAAGATTATGATAAAGGAGTTATTACACCCGGCATCATTAAGGCTTGTGTGGAAGAAGCAAATAAATCCGACATCCCGGTATTGGTTGACCCCAAAGAGCGAAACTTTTTCAATTATCAAAATGTAACATTGTTCAAGCCCAATTACAAGGAGTTTGTAAAAGGGAATAACCGTTCGATCCCCAAGAATGAGCTTGATCAGTTGTATGCATTGGCCAAAGAATTCAAACATAAGTTGAACATTAAATATGTCCTGGTGACATTGGCTGAACTCGGGTTAATATTTTGTGATAATAAACAATACAAACACATACCTGCATTGGAGCAATTGGATGTGGCGGATGTATCGGGTGCGGGTGACACAGTAATCTCTACCCTGGCTACCTGCATAGCAGCAGGCATGGATATTGAAGATGCTTCTGTAATTGCCAATGTAGCGGGTGGATTAGTTTGTGAAAAAGCCGGTGTGGTATCCGTAGATAAAAAACAATTGTTGAATGAAATCAGGAAAGGTAAATTTTTTTAAAATATAGATGCAAAACATGTTATGTAAGCAAAATTCATGAGGCTATAAATGTATAAATAAAAATCATATTTTTTTTCATTATTTTATCTTTTAAAAATTGCCTCATAAATTTTGCCACAGTACCTTACCGGGCAAGTTTTGCCAAAAAAAGCAAAAACTTGAGTGGTAAGGTACTAATAAATGGTTAAATTTGTACCCATTTTAACATGCTTTGCATTAAACCATGCTCATTGCCCTCATCACATACCCGTTTTCACTCTTCGGGGTGTGGCGCAGTCAGGTAGCGCGCTACGTTCGGGACGTAGAGGTCGCGAGTTCAAGTCTCGCCACCCCGACAACATTAGGTTCACCTAATAACAAAAGCCTGTAAATCGCATGATTTTCAGGCTTTTTTTTTAGATCAATTTAAACCATAAAAGATCAAAAAGACGGTCTAAAATTTATAAAATTGTTTACATTTGACTAATTTCAACAAGTCAATATTGGAAAAGATGATTACCGGCAGAAAATTGCGGGAACTCAGAGAAGCTAATGGATTGCTAATGCGTCAGGCAGCAGCCAAATTAGAGGTTGATACAGCATACATTAGCAAGATGGAACGTGGAGAAAAAAACATTAAAAAAGAATTTATTATCCAGTTATCAGAATTGTACAATTTTAATAAAAATGAGTTGATAGCATTGTGGTTGGCTGATAAAATCTTTGATACACTAAAAAATGAAGAAACAGCCATACAGGCATTAGAAATAGCAAAAAATGAATTAAAAAAATGACAAATTTTCAGGACAAAGCAAATTTTATCTGGAGTATCGCTGATTATCTGAGAGGGGATTATAAGCAAGCAGAGTATGGCAAAGTTATTTTGCCATTTATTTAGATAATGAATTTAAACGGTTTGATAATACATTCAATAAGGTAGAACAAGAAATCGACCTGTTAAAAGAATACAAACAAGCCTTAATATTTGAGGCGGTAACCGAAAAAATAGATGTGCGAGATGAATAATACACAACAAAAAACATTTAATATGTATTGCGATGAGAGCACCCATCTTAAAAACGATGGAATGCCCTATATGCTTGTCGCATACGTAAGCACGGCATGGAATCAAAAAAAAATTCACAGCCGGCATATTATGATGCTTCGAAAAGACCATAAATACAAAGGAGAAATAAAATGGTCTAAGTTATCTGAATCAAATTATCCGTTTTATGCTGATCTGATTGATTATTTCTTTGCAACTGACCTTAATTTCCGTGCTGTTATTGTTGATAAAGCCCAAATAAACAACGCAGAACATCATTTATCTTACAATGAATTTTATTATCGTATGTATTACCAGTTACTGCATCATAAAATAGACATGAAATATGCTTATAACATATATCTTGACATTAAAGACACATGTAGTTATAAAAAGATTAATAAACTAAAAGATGTTCTGAATGTAAGCTACAGCAATATTCGTAATCTGCAATTTATACACTCTCACGAAAGCGTATTATTACAACTTTGTGATGTAATTATGGGGGCCTTGAATTACTATTTAAGAGGCGAACTTAAAATGAATGCCAAAATCAAAATCATTGATAAAATAAAGCATCATACCGAGTTACCTTTGAAAATATCAACACCAAAGACGGCCAATAAGTTTAACCTGTTTTTCATTGAATTAAAGTAATAGTATGCCTTTTAATAAATTAAAGAAATATCCTGAGTTACTTGAAATATACCATCTTTCAGAAAAAGAAAGAACCAAATCGCTAAAAGGAATTTTTGAAAGAGATATTGAAAACAACAACAATTTTTGTTTCAGAATGAAAGGAATATATCCAGTAAAAGGAGAAGAACCATCTATGCAGATTCTTTTCAATCATTTAACCCGTGAAGAAGTTGAAGTAGCAGATGAAAACGGAAAGTTCATTAAACGAAGATTGTTTGATTTTCATCGCTCAAAACGACTTCACTGGATTCGTTTTCATATTGAAGAAAAGAAAAAAGAAAACATTGAGATTTTTAGTACAGAAGAAAGACAAAACGGAAAAACGGTGAACAGAACGTATGTTTATGATGTAAAAGAAAAATATGTTGTAGTGCTTGAACCGCAAAGGACTAAAAACGACTATTATCTTTTAACAGCTTTTTATTTATATAAAAAATACGGAGTGAAAAAAATGAAGAAAAAACTTAAGAATAAACTGGCAGAAGTGTTATAAAACGCAGAGGACGGTGTATATCAAGATACATCGTCCTCCGAAACTCCTTCTTCCTAATTGAGGAAAGATGAGCAAGGCAAATATAACATTTTTTTATCATTACATCAAAGTAATCAACATTTTTTTAACATTGGTTGATAAAAACAATAAAGAATTAATTATTAAAAACTTAAGACTTTGATCAGCAAAAGAAAAACATAAATATCAATGAAAAAACCCGCCAGTTACGGGTTTAAATATCTTCGACCTGGTTACATTTACATTATGTAAAGAGGCTTGACCAGGTATCACATTACAAAGATAATAAAAGTATAAAATATGGCAAGAATACATACAGAATTAGCATTTGAAGAAGCAATAGAACACAGCTTATTGCATGATGGCGGCTACATAAAGGGAGATAATAACAATTATGATAAACGGTTTGCAATAGATACTGATAATTTTTTTACTTTTTTGAAGAACAGCCAGCCGGAGAATTGGAAAAAAAATCAAACATTACATCGTTCTGAAACAGAAAACAAAATCCTTTTTCGAATTGACAAAGAAATGCAGCTTCGCGGGGTGTTGGATGTAATCCGTAAAGGGTTCACTGACAATGGCGTGCATTTTGACCTTGCATATTTTAAACCGGAAAGTACTTTCAACCCTGAAACCAAAAATCAATACAAGCAAAACCTGTTATCTGTAACACGACAATTGCATTACAGTGAAAAGAATGAAAATTCTGTGGATATTGTCTTGTTTCTGAATGGCATTCCTGTAGCTACCGTGGAGTTGAAAAATCAGTTTACTAAACAGGATACCAAGAACGCGAGGCGCCAATTCATAGAAGACCGTGATCCACGAGAACCGCTGTTCAGGTTTAAACGTGGTGCATTGGTTCACTTTGCAGTGGATACAGATGAGGTTTACCTGGCCACAAAACTGGAGGGCAAAGAAACATTCTTCCTGCCTTTTATCCCGAATTATGCATTAGGATTTAGATTAAATCATAACCATTAGGGTTCTATGTTTTTGAAACTATATTGCACTTTTTTAATGTTTTATTATCTTTTAATTTTTCTAACGCATAATTTGGGTTAAAGCAACAGCACAACCTAATCTTTTGAATATCAGAAGTGGCCCGGGAGTATCTTTTGAGAAAGTTACTGATCTATTACTTCGAGGTACAGAATTAACAGTAATAGATAAAAAAGACGGATGGTATCATGTTGAAACCAAGCTTACAGGATGGGTTGCAAAAAGATATGTTCAATAAATAATCAGGATTGTATTTTTCGCCGTAGGTTGGCTGGCTGGTGCCACGTCATCTACATTAATAAGCCGGATCGGTTTCGCTTTTCATGCATTAGCGGCCTGGTGCCGGAGGTGTCTGTTCAGCTTTTGTGGCTGTTGTTTTTAATTGGTAAGCAGCCCTTAGGGGCTTCCTTTTTTTGTATATCTATGAAAAAACATGATAATTTATTTATTTTTATACTGAAAAATGTATAGATATGTTAAACCCATATTTTTATTAACTTGCAAATATTTTCAGAGAGTAAAATTGATTGGGAAAGGTTTAAAGATGCGGATATTGACTTTAAAACGATTTAGTGATGGAAGAATTAAAAAAATATATTCAAAGCAATAAGGTCAACCAAACCAGAATTAATGCCGAGGTCAGGGACGCCAATATGCATGCTTACCCGAAACGCAATTTGTTTGTAAAACTCAGGAAATATTCCAACGATTTCTTAACGAAAAAAGACGAACCCCGGCTTATAGCCTTATCAGGACTAAGAGGTGTAGGAAAAACCACCCTGATGTGGCAAACGGCAGAAGTCATGTTTACTGAGCATACTCAAAATATATTTTTTTTAAACGGCAATGACCTGAAAAACTTAGGGTATGATTTATATCAGGCATTTCAGGTATTTGAAGATAAAGTTATAGGCAAACCTTTTTATCAATTAACAGAGCCGGTTGTGTTCCTGATAGATGAAATACACGATATTGAAAATTGGGACAGGGACTTAAAAATATTGTACGATAAATGCAAACAGGCATTTATAATGTGTACAGGTTCATCTGCTTTACTTTTACACCGGAGCGCCGACCTGGCTTCCCGTATGACCTTAATCAATCTTTTCCCGTTCCGTTTCGCGGAATTTATCCTTTCCAGCACATGGATGAATAATAACGACAAATTTCTTTTTGCAAAAAAGGGTTTAGGAAACAAATTAAAGCAAACTTTATTCTTCTCAAAAGACATTGCTCAGCTTCAAAATGAATTAAACCATCTTCAACCTGAAATAAAGGAATATTTACAAGACATAAATACCGGTTTGCCAAATAAAAAACTGGGGGCTTTGGTTGATGAGTATGTAAGTTATCATAATATTGCCCGGTTTCTCCCATTAAAAAACAAAGAAATAATTAACGAGAGGGTTATTGCCCTCTTTGAACGAATACTGTTTAAGGATCTGCCTGTATTTGATAAAAACGTCAATGCAGAAATATTACTTCGTTTGTTAATGCGCCTTGCACTGAGTGATGAAGTAAATTTTCAAACATTATCAAGGGATTTTGGCAAACAGGAAAACATAGAGCATTTTATCGACCTGCTCGACAAAGCTGAAATATTGAACATATTTTTGCCATATGGTGGGGTTAAAACAAAAACGGGTAAAAACATAAAACCTTTTTTTATGTCCCCATCTTTACGAAGGGCTTTATATACACGCATTTACGGAGATGAATTAAGAGATGATTTGCGTGCCAAATTATATGAAGATATTGTAGCCATGTATCTGAGAAGAACTTTCGATAAAGGTTTATTAAGTTTTGGCATTAGCGAAAAAGGCGTATCGCCTGATTTTATTATTGAGACATTAGACAGCCCGGTGGTTTTGGAGGTTGGAATTAATAAAAAAACGAAAAAACAAGTAACAAAATACCAGGAAAACAAACGTTATGGAATCATTGTAAATTCGAAAATAAGTGATGCCAAAATTGAAGGTGATTGTTTGTTTTTACCATTACATTGGTTTCTATTACTATAAATTGACTTTAAAACGATTTAAAACCCGATGGGCTAAAACCTGACTATATTTTGAATAAAATTCCCCTCAAATCAAACTCTTCGAAAAGTGATATCATTATCCATAAACTTTTCATGAATATTATTTCATGTTATTCCATTTGGTCGCCTGCCATTCACTTATTATTCCTTCATTTCCGCAAACAGGACATATCCAGTGGACGCTGGTATCAATAGTAATTTCGCTTTTTATGGTTCCTTCACAACCTTTTTCAAAACATCTTATACGTGAATCATTATCTCCCAAAGAACTTGTACCTGTTATTGAATCAACAACCAAGGCAAGAAAATTAGCCAATTCCCTGGCTTCCTTTGGCATATCCCTGGGGATATTTCCATCATCATCTAAAAAATGAGTTAGTTTGGTTATATACATAAAGTTTAAATTAAATAAATTCAATTATCAAAAATATAAAAACATTGGAAAAATATTATTTATGAAACCAGAAAATGTTAACCCGAAAAATTTTAAGGTCGAAAATATAGTTTATGATAATGAGTACTTTTTTATTGCTTATGGTATATGGGAAGAAGGTAATCGGCATTTAGTTATGAGATGGAATGGAGAATCAGATGACCCTGGATATCCAAAACTTTTTAACCCCCTACATGGCGCAAGTCTTTTTGACTTGTGCCTACACCCTCAACGAACCTCATGAATATTATTATTCAAGTGCCCGGAATGATTTAAGTTTAGATAGTCCTTTAAGAATTGCTTCTGTATTTGATGGAAACTATAACATGAGCACAAGTCAAAAAGACTTGCGCTATTAGCCATTAGTTGATGTGTTGATTAATTTGAGGTTGAACGATTAAACATATTAGGGTTGATAGAAAAATTGCGCCATTTTAATTCAGCTCAAGGCAACGCCTTGAGCTGAATTAAAAAAAAGTAACAAATAATTATGTATATTTGCATTTTAAATGCATAATTACATAACATGATCAAAAGAAATATTCAATCAAAGGTTATATCGGAGTCAAAAAGGATGCCTGTAATTGTCATTACAGGGCCAAGACAGTCGGGTAAAACAACACTGGTGAAATCAGCATTTCCAAATCATCAATATGTAAACCTTGAAAACATACAAACAAGAGAATTTGCCGGTGATGACCCCAAAGGGTTTATTGAACAGTTTGAAAAAAGTGTAATAATTGATGAGGTTCAATATGTGCCTGATCTGCTTTCGTATATACAGGTAAAAGTTGATGAAGAAAATAAAAACGGTAGGTTTATATTAACAGGGTCACAACATTTTTTACTCCATGAAAAAATCAGCCAATCTTTATCAGGTAGAATTTCCATGTTTACACTGTTACCATTTTCTATTGGTGAACTTAGGGGAACAAGTTTTGAATATGATGCTTCACAGCAATACATATTCAATGGTTTCTACCCAGGAATTTATAACGAAAAGCTTGATCCCACCAAGTGGTATCAGGATTATATCAGTACATATATTGAAAGAGATGTCAGACAAATCAGGAATATTGGAGATATGAAATCATTTCAAACATTCTTAAAATTGTGTGCAGGCAGAATAGGCCAGATTGTAAATTATAACGAACTTGCAACACAATTAGGGTTGGCGTTAAATACGATAAAAAAATGGATATCTGTTTTGGAGGCTTCTTATATTATTCAATTGATACAGCCATATTACAACAATTTCAACAAACGGCTGATAAAATCTCCCAAGTTATATTTTATAGATACAGGTTTGGCTTGCTACCTTTTAAACCTGAGAAGCGAACAAGATATATCAATTCATTTTTTGAAAGGCAGCCTGTTTGAGAATTTGATCGTTACAGAAACATTAAAATATTTTTATAATAAAGGCATCCGAAAAGATATTTATTTCTGGAGAGAAAGTAATGGTACAGAAATAGACCTTCTTGTAGATATGGGAAATTTATTGAATGTTGTTGAAATTAAATCAGGTAAAACAGTGAAGCCGAATTTTTTTCAAAACCTCAGAAAAATAAAGCGCTATGCTGACCAGGTACCTGTAAATGCATACCTGGTT
This sequence comes from uncultured Bacteroidales bacterium, assembly GCA_964390955.1. Classification (GTDB taxonomy): domain Bacteria; phylum Bacteroidota; class Bacteroidia; order Bacteroidales; family JBBRXJ01; genus CAYMKE01. The sequence goes on from CAYMKE010000058.1 coordinate 14,602, forward strand.
TATGATGGTGATGAAGAACAAAAGAGATCAGACTGTCAGGTGATCTCCTGGAAATCAACAGATAAAATA